>NZ_LWEY01001667.1:0-30894 GCF_001634935.1 Oleiphilus sp. HI0043
GATCACAATTTTTGGTGTCAGCGGCTTAATCAAAGCTTTGATGACCAATGCATCCTAGGCTTAATCTGATTGCAGCTTCCTGTTGAGGCGCTATTTGGCTTGTATGAGCGGACTATTCTAAAAAGGCTGGTAATCACAAAAATCAAACATCGGCGCCAGATACATGACTGTAGCCCTGTGCTGTTTGTTGTGAACGAAATAAAGCTAGATCTATTTGAAATACGAGTTTTCACACAGCCTGTGCTCAAAGCCAGCATTCCATGAGCGTTCGTAAATGTTATATTTAGGCCAAATCTAAACCAAGCTTCAACGGCAGCTAATGGCACAATCAACGTCACTTAAAAAATAGATTACCGCCTGCGCGGTAATGACAGAAAAGCGGACAATGTGATAGTTCGAAAATGTCGGCTGTCTCATCACAGCTGCCAAAAAGCAAAACCCGCCAAAAGACCGCTTTGTGAAGGTAACTGCTATAGTTGTTACACAAGAAAAAGATCTGCTTTTTTCTTCTAACCGATGAAACTCATTTCGTTGGTTTTAGCCGAACTCTCTTGATAAGTGTTTATGGAATCACTGAACTGAAAGAGTCGGTTCAAACCAGTCTCAAAGGTCCGCTATCCGAACAAAGGCAATGAACTTTTCTTCTAGCTCAGCTAGAGATTAATGCCTACTTACTCATCGTTTGTGATAAGAAGCAAGGTCGGTTCTTGAATATTAAGTTATCTATTCCCATAAAATGACTCAGCGATGTGAGTAGTCGTAAACCTTTATAACCCTTTTACCGAAGACTTACCGAACATTCTTTCCCGTTTTTCATAATGATATGTAAATGGGTTGATACCAAACGCTTGAACAGCACCAATATCATCTCTAATATGGGATCGAAACTTATGTAGATAAGTTATTATACTATCCTCACGGCACGTATCTAGATCCAATACATCATTAAACACTGTCAACATGGGAGGGGCTAAAGAACGGTACTCTTGTTGAAATAGACCACATTTGCAAGCTTCTATTGCCGGCCAATCTAATGCTTTGATCTTATTTAGTACATCTTCTTTGGATAAACAGAATGATAACTCGTCTGCAGATCCAGAAAATGAGGCGATCGATACTAGATCTTCGGTCTCGTATTCATCACCGTGTTTTAGCCTGTAGGTCTGCGAGTACTCAAAATCCTTTGTGTTCAAAGTTTGTTGAAAATGAATAGCATATCGAAGCAGGGCATAGAGCAAAGCATCGAATGCACGAGGTACAATAAAGTGACGGAGCGCATGACTTTCAAATAAGGGAACGATAGTGAATGCTTTGACGAGTCGTTGTATAAGCGTGTAGCAACCAGCCCATCCGGTTTGTTTAAGGAACAGAGGGGTCATCTCTTCTAAGCTTTTCTCCAGCACCTTAGCACTGTGGAAGTGAGACGTTAATGTAAACATAAGCATTAGCCATACGCTCAGTGCGAAACAAATAGGGCAAGGTGGCGATAACGCCTGGAAATGGTTGATCGAAAGATATCGATAGGATTGAATTGAAAGCAATCGATGCTGTTTAAGCAAACCGCTAATTAATTTCAGACGTGACATACCATACTCTAAGACTAACGTTTCTAAATCGTGAATTTGCTCAAAATATCGGTCACGATGTGCTTCTGTATCATACGACTGAAGATAAAATGTGACGCTAGAAATTTTGCTCACCTCAACGCCATGAATTGCTCTTAGCTGCTTTTTCTTGCACCAACCTGCTTTGCAACATATTGCCCAAAAATCCGGATGCTCCGGCGAAAATCGTGATGGATATGGGAACGACAATCCCAATTTCTGTATTAGTCTGTCCTCGTCACCAAGCTTCATGCGAAGTTTTTCATCAATGTTAGTGATCAGGTTAGTCAAATAGCCAACCGTCGAGTCAATTTTTTCTGCTAGGGATGCCTGGCCCTCGATGATTGAGGCGAGTGTTTTTTCAATGCGGTCATCCCTACCTCGACCACATTGAGGACAATGGCGCGTAGCAATTTCCTGTCGTGTTTTGGGATATGGGGAGTGGCAGCGCGAACAAGTACTTCCTAAGGTCGTATCATGAATGGGGCAATTCGTTAACCAAGGATAATCATAGATATCGCTATGATAGAAAAGCGCACTGCATTGTGCACAATGACGTAAGGCTGGTTTGAATTTATGGCGGTTTAGATCAGCATGCGTCGCAAAAATCGTTTGATCATTACCTTGGCGTATATCGCGCATGAGTAGTCCAGGATTGGCCATGCACTGAATACGCCAGCGTCCCCATTGACTCAAATAGGGTAGCCAAAAGAAACGACCTTGATTAACGAGATAGTCGTCGGGTAAATACTTATTCACGATCATCAGATCCCCGCCACATAAAAGGCCTCAGTAATAAGGGCATCGTCATAGTCGTGAACAACCGTCAACCGTGGCAAGAAGTCCATTAGAAGAATGTCTAGGGTCGCTCGACAGATTTCCATGGTTAGTTGTGACTCTTCCTCTTGGCAGAATTGATCACAATAAACACGCCAGATGTCGCTAGCCATATTGACGAATCGCCAGCCTTGTTCGACTGCTCGGGGTAGAAAGTACGCGGTAAAGCTGGGTCCATTGTCGGGGTAGGTAAAGGAATCATATTGAGTCAGTATCTCCCTGAGTGCTGACTCAGACTGCACGCCGTAAAACGATGTGTGTTGACGAAAGAAGCGCCCGTATATATGGTCATTTGTCGATTGGTGAATTTGATCTAAGAGTTGATTAGACTCATTCTGATTACCCACGAACACCGACATTAGTCGGATTCTAGCGGTTTCAAATGCATCAAAAATCTCAGAAAACGCGTACAGTTGATCCAGACTTAATCGCTGCATTTCATCGACAATCAGAACGATCTGATAAGTTTGATAAAGGCTAACTAAATCCAAGGCATGTTGTACGAAGCGTGCGGCCAAAACATCCGATGAGTCGGATTTCGATACAGGCACATTGACGCTCAAGCATAGATTGTTAAAGACGCCTCGTATGGTTTTTATATCACGACGATTGATGGAGGTATAGATCACCGGAACGCGACGTTGTTGACGATTACGCAAGCGATCAACGAGACGACGTACGGCAAAGGATTTTCCAATTCGTGCCGGCCCAATAATATAGCCGCCGGTTCCTCCGGTCCATAGCCAACGTTTCACTGTTTCCTCTAATTGGAGCGATGCTTGAGTATCGAATACGACCTCTAGCGGTGTATCGATGAGGGGGTGAAAAGGCATTTCCTGGGACGTCATGATGGTTCTCCAGGATGGCTAAAAGCCGTCTGACTAGACCATGTGGCATTGGCTTTAGCTTGGCGTTTCGCTTTTACACGTTCTGGCTGATTGAGGTCGAGGGCGTCGCCGTTCGATTGAAATGTAGTGGCTACGTGTAGCAGTCTCAACGCATGCTTTGGTTCCTGCTTGTGTTTAAGTAGATAGTGCAGTAATCCCGCTAAGGGATCACGCGCCTGAATTTTATCGTGGCGAATTAATTTGTTGATGTATTTTCGGATCGTGATGGAGTGGGGGAATCGTTGCCAGGAACGTGAGCAGGTTGCTACGCCGATAGGCCTGCCCATTTCGGTGTCGACCTCAAACTTGCGAATATCACGCGCATCCATATTCGCGTAGACATGTGTTTCGCTTGGCGCTAATCGAGCGAGGTCGCCAAGGTAGTAATGCACGCGTTCAAAATACAAATAACATTGCCCGCTGTCGCGATTTCGCTTAATGGGTAATCGTAACCGGAGGCGGAACGGGTTGCGTGGCACGCCAATGTCTTCAGAGACACTGGGGTGCCAGTGATGTTGCCATTGATGCGCAAACAACGTTAGAGGGGAAGATCCGGCATTTCTTCCGCCTTTACTTAGTACGTTATGTTGAGTCAACACAATGCTAAGCGCTTCTTCAAACGTTTGCAGACTGATGGCAGGAGGTTTAGTTCGGTTTTTTGCATCTTCTCGCTTAGGGTCACGCGGATGCGATCCTGTCGTCGAAGGTAATTTATGACTATGGTGGCGATTAATATAATCAAAGGCACGTTCAACTTCACTCCGCGCGACAGGATGTTTCGGATGCCCAAACTCAAGGGTCGCCCCTTGATCAACGACAACAAGCTGTTCAATCGCCTTTGCGTGATGCATCCAGGCATTGTCAAGTGCAATGCGTTCGAATACAAGGGGCGATAAGTCAGGTAAGGACGATGGAAAAGTGGCACCCGGGTCGTAAGTAAATAAGGGGGAAGTGAGTGTCATCGGCTGCCAAGATTGCAGACAGTTATCGAGTAGTGTCTGTAGATCGAGGGCACTAGGATGGTCTGTGAGTGATAGGTGGTATCCAAGATAACACGAAGAGGCCACGTCTACTGCGATTAGTAAAGTCGCGCGAGCTAATCGCAGAGGGATTAATTCATCATTTAAACAGAGAGTCAGCCGTCCCTGGAAATCAATGACCTGCTCATCAATTTCGACACGATCCATGACCTGCAAAGGGGGCTGGCTGGCTGGAAATTTCATTCGAGCTGTGCGCTCTCGTGCTTGAAGCGCATTCGCGAGCTTTTTATGAATATGACGACGTAAGGATTCGTAACCGTACTTATTTGTGGTATAGGGGTAGCGATCGTGTGGCCAGTGTGCATCGACCAGACACTGTTTGTACATGCCAAAAATGGAATGAAGTAATAAGGTTGGTGCGTATCGTGCTTTTTTCAAGTGCGCAGCAATAGCCTCATCGATCATGACTTCGATACTAGGCAGTTCGCTGAGCAAGGCTTGAAACGCCCCTTTTTCACCGCTAGGTTTGAGCACGCTTGGCAGCGCAATAAGTCGTTCATTTGCTTTGAGATGTTGATGGGGAATTAGCGCTTTTGTCAACGGCCATTGACCGTCATGATCCTCGGTAAAACAACGATTAAGTAACTGAGTGATCCGGCCAGGGGATAAGGCGACACGCTCTGCTACGTGGTTAAGTGCGTCGCCATTTAGTACGCAACAAGCTACTTGTTGGTTACGTAGGAACGTACTTCGCACAGAAACCGGTAAGGCATCGACCTCAACCAATGGCCAATTATTGTAATCGTAGTAGTGCGGCGCTAGCGCGAGGGCATGTCGCCAACGGGACATCGGGATAACTCCAGATCATAACTGAGTCGACATTGGGTTAAATTCCCCTGAATTTTGCCGCGATGAAGTAGCCTGAATAAGGCAACTTCACTCATTGCGCGCGATTCACGGTCCAAAGGGTGTAACCAGTGACGTAAGGGGAAGGTCTGGCCTAGGGGCCACTCAAGCAGAATATTTAATTCGTGGTTGTCGGTGTTTACATGACGCGCACGATATAGCACGCGAACGATACGCCACCAATTTAATGCTTCCGTTTCACGTTCACGGGCTGATTCGTTGGCAATAAGTTCAAAGATTAGATTATGTAACTGGCAGAATGCTTTGAGTGCGGCAAGCTTTTCGTCATCCCATTCACCCCGCGGTTTAAGTTCGATAATGTAGCGACCATCACGTTTTAATACATAGGCATCGGGCCGATAGGGCACGCCTCGGTACCGAAGTTTTAGCGGTTGAGGAATGTAACTAACCACGCGAGGGTCGCCTTCTTGCAGGGCAGCATATAGGTACTCGTCATAGGAGTGAAATTCAGCGGCACCGGGATATTTGATCATTGCTTGGAGGCGACATTCGACCGCCGTGCGAAATGCGCGACCGTTGGTATGTTGTTGTGGCACTAAACTCTCAGCGGTGACAAGTCGCGCTAATCTTAGCTGCTCTCGCGTCATGTACACATCCTCAGTAGACCGAAGAGACTGTTATTTTACGTGGTAAACAACACATAAAAATAGCCTGTATTTCTGCACCAATAACCCATACATTGGTACATAGTTACTATACCTTTGTTTCTAATGGTTATTTGTTCTAGTAAGAGTGCTGTTTGGCTAAAAATAGTGGCTATAATTACCTTTAACTTGCTCCAAAATTAGGAGGCAAAAATGGAACACTTATTTGAAAAACCAAAGCAGTTATTTGAATACCGTGTTTTTGCGCAAAACCGTGAAACTTCAGGTTACCTATGCTCTTACACTTGGAATGAGTTAATCGACCATAGAGCATCGCTCTTCAACATTGATAGTAAGTACCCAAGATATTTGGTAAAGCCAGAGATATTGACGCTACTTAATAATGAAAAATATTTACCCAGAAGGTTGTTGTTAGATTTAATGTGGAGTACTGGAGCAACTGTTTCTGAAGTTCTAGGTTTAAAGCGTGAAAGCTTTAAACGGTCAGGAAGTGTTATTTTGAAGCGGCTTCATAGTAGGGCTGGGAGGCCCACAAAAGCTCAGCAAGAAATGATCTCATCTCGATCTATCTCAATTAAAGATTCGGATCTAAAAGATCGTATTGAGTCTTACATTATTGGAAACCAAATTAAACACAATCAAAGACTTTTCGGTGTGGATCGACATACTGTAAATCGTCATATACATAAACTGGTCGAACGTTCGGGAGGCTCCCCCTTTAATATAACCGCTGAAACCTTTAGACATAGCTTTGCAGTGCATCTAATGCTCTCGGGAGTACCTCAAACTAGAATCAGAAAACTTTTGGGCTTAAAAAAGTACCATCAAATAGAAAAATATGAAAGAGCCATTCCCGAAGATGTTGATGATGTTTTAAGAGGTGTACTAGATAATTACCAATACCTGTGTCTTTATCTTTCTGAAAGCGGACGTTGGCGGTTTTTGTTTACTTTGGTCAAATTAGGCTAGTAATAGCTCTCTTAAGTCATAGCGTTAACATCATGTAATTTTTTGTAAACTTATGCTACATGAGTCACGGATTGCATTAGTGAATGATGTTTAAATGGACGTCCATTTTTTACGTACGTCAATCTATTGCCGGTGAAGTGTGTCGGCAGAATTTAACAAGGAAATTGTTTATGTCTAAGTTACTATGCGGTCTAGCAGCCGGTATTCTAGTAATCAGCTCTACAACAGCTAACGCTGGATTAATTGGAGATACGGTAGATATTAAAGACAGGTTTGGCACACAATCAGCCGTTGTCGGGGCAGGGAGTGAGACGCGCACAGGTGGGTATGGTTTTGGAGTAAGTCATTTTATCAACTTGTCGGACAACGAGCTCTCAATTGGACTGGTTAATAGCTCAGCGACTCAGTGGGACTGGTCTGGATCAAATGGTGATTTCTGGGAAGTTCTAAATATGGATTCTGTTGTAGACTCTTCAGCAGTAATTTCAGGTTTTTCACAAGTTACAGGCCATTCTCTATATAGCTTTGATACATCGTTTTCAGACCACGGTATCCGAGTTGATATGGCAGGATTAAGTCCTTTTAGCATTGCTTCCGGGGATTTCGTTAGCTTTGATTTTTCCTTTGACTTTAAAGCGGTTAGTGTTCCTGAGCCAGCTACATACTCGCTGCTAGGTCTCGGGCTTCTAGCTATGGGGTTTGCGCGTCGTAAAGCTAAATAGTAGTCCAGAGTTTAGCGCAGCAGCAGCTCGGGGGAAGCCCTGAGCTTCCTCGAGAGATAAGGCTTAAGAAGCAACTTTCTTAAGGCTCTTCCTTTTTTGAATGGCGGCGATACATAGCTGTAATTACTTCGAGTTCTATGAAGGCTCATTTTCGAGCTATGTCAGTCATCGATCTTATTGTATAGCAGATTACTAAATGAATAGGGCGTTATCTTGGGTTAAATTGTATTGTTATTCCTTAACGAACAGCTTGTTAATTCTTATTCAGATTTTTTAGCGCATCATTAAGCATTTCCTCTGGCGGCTCTTCATATATAAGAGTTGTTGAGGCGTTTACATGCCCAGCAATTTTCTGAGCCACTTTAACTGACTTCTTCTGTTTATGGATCACATCTGTTATCAGTGAACGGCGACCACTATGTGAACTTGCTTTCTCGATCCCGGCCCAATTTCGGAGCATGAGAGCCATATGTTCCTGAAGTGTATTAGGAGAGTAGGGGCCACCTTTCTGGGTGATAAAGAGTGGATCACCAGGCTTTAGGTGTGATTCTTTTGATATACGAATTTGTAAATACTCAGTAAGAGCCCGCCTCAAATCAGTATCAACCATGGGAAGATCACGGGATTTACCTTTATGTTGTTTCACAGGAGGATAGAAATCTTCAGGGTTTACGTCAGCACCTACCTGAACCAGTTTTTCAACTTGACGTATCATTTGATCAAATGCTGACTTCTTAAAGCTGATGGTTTTGCGCTCATATTTACTCTTTGAGCGTTTCATGGCATCAGCGCCTTTCGTATACGAGGCGGGTAAGGTCATCACCTGAAGTAATGTGAAGTCGCAACGAGAAGTTAGTTGTGCAATCTCTTTTATTTGTAGCAAAGCAATCTCTTGCGCTCGCAATCCGAGCTTGAAACTGATTTGCATAATTGCAGTATTTTTCTCTGGATGACGGTTTTGCAGAATAACTTCGAATAAATGATGCTGTTCGTCTAAAGAGGGTACACGAGCTTGTCCATTTTTAGGCATAAATCAACCTTGCAAACAAAATCCGTAATAATGGGAATTTAACGGATTATAGGGCTATAAACAGAATTTATACACTTTACTTTTGATTCTATAGAGGTGTTACTACTAAGGATTATATAAATAAAATGTCAAAGCCTGCAGTAAAAAAAGGCACTTACAAGAGTTTTGCCTTCAATTACCCCAGCCGGTGGTAATTACCAATTTGATAGGTAATTCTTGGTAATTTATGTACTCTTATTAAAACACGCTTTGGCGAAGCGCTGTTTATAACGCACTTTTGTATTAAAAGTGCACCTCCTCAGCAAAAAAAGAGAATCCCTTTTAGTGCATACTTGAGAACACACCATACGTTGTAAAACATGCACATTCAAAATCAAAATACTCGAATATTGGTAATCCAGATAATATCAAAAACTGCTTTAACTGAAAAAAGCACCCTCATAAGTTAGTTTGCCCAATTTATAGATATAGTTGTAATTTTAGCTTTTTAGTTGCAAAAGTTTAGTTCTTTAGTTGCTCACCCACAAGTACCAGTCAATTACGCTTCACCAGAATATATAAGTGCGCATAATATATATTATGTTAAATAGATCGTGGTTATGTATATGGTGATTCGCTTCGTTATCATGTGTTCTACTCTGCTAATAAAACGCACTACCATCGGCACAATAATGTAGCAACACTTCTTATATGTGTGACCTATTCAGTTCCTTTGCATTATTGACTGTTATTTCCGTGACATAGTTGTTAACAAAAGCGGAACAAAGTGTGTAATGAGTTATTGGTGGGCATCTGCGACGATGAATGCTGGGAATAATGCCTCTACGGCAATCAGTCGAGGTATGTTGGTTTCACTGAAATAGTGAAGTTGATAAAACGAGCTATACTATTTAGCTGCTCCACCTTGTTTTGTTTTATCAAATTTTCTTTTTGTTAAGAACTTCTCTTCTGTCTGGAGATGCTGCATGTGTAAAAAACTATTGGGTTTTATGAAAGGCAGAGGATTCACGCTTGTCCTAAGCTTTTTCCTAGCATTTTTTTCACTTGTGGTGCATGCAGCAAGCCTTAGTGGCGTAGTGAAAGATCATCAGGGAAACTTAATTGATGGTGCGAGCGTAACTCTCTTTGAAGTATTGCAAGATGATACTTTTCTTCAAATTGGAGACACCCAAAAAGTTAGTTCAGATGGCGCCTATGAATGGGATGTTTCGCCTAGTAGTTATGTGCTTCGAGCCTCTTTTATAGCATCGGATGTTTCGCTTTCTGGTGCGCCAAATAGTGTAGCTATCTCATCCGAAGATTTTGAAGTTTATGTAGATACAATACGTGATTTACAGTTCGATTTTCTTGTCCTGTCTGGCAAGGTACTTGATACTAATAAAGCCCCTATCCCCAATGTATCAATCGAAACCAGCACGGTCTGGCACGGTCCTGAGCAAGGCCCCCTACTTCAGTTATCGACACGTAGTTTGGATCATGCCAGTGGTAGTGCTAGTACAGATGCTGAAGGCAACTATGTTATGTTGCTGTTCCCTAGTGATACCTGTATTGAATCCGGTTTTTACCCAGACAGCACTGACTGCTTGTATGACCTTACCTATACTCCAACAATCGAAAGTGGCTTTGCGACCTTTGTAAGATCTGATCTTGCCCTTAACAACGCGCTTAGTCTCGACCAGGAGCTAGTTCTACTTGATAGCATAATACCGAAAACTATTGCCGGGCCTTATGTTAAAAATATTAGCAACCAATCTGTGGTAATAGAATGGCAGACCGATGAACCGGCTAGAAGTACAGTTCAAGTGGTTGGTGGAGCGGTTTTTAAAAATAACCGTTTTCTAACAGAACATAGCGTTGTTATTAATAACCTGGATTCAAACACCGATTATGACGTAAATATTTCGACACGAGACGCACAAAACAATAGTTCTGAAACGCAAGTTCTAAGCTTTACCACTCAAAGTATTAGTGCTGACTCATTAGCGCCACAGTTTGTCCAACCTTTAGCAGCGACGTCTATCGGAGAAACCCAGTTTACGGTGGCTTTTTGTGCTAATGAGCCAGTGCAAGGAAAGTTTATCGTTGACGGAGCTGAGTATTTACTTAATGACTTCTCTCGCTGCCATAACTTGACTGTAGGTGATCTAAACTCGAATCAGACCTATGCGGTGTCAGTAGAAGTTACTGATATTAGCGGTAATGGCCCAACTCAGAGCCATATTAGTAGAGTTAAAACGCTAGCAGCGGCAGACTTGAACCCTCCTCTAATCGTCGCCGGGCCAACGGTTACTGATATTTCAGATACAGTAGCTGTAGTGAAATGGACGACAAACGAAGCGGCTAGCAGTGCAGTTTCATTTAACGATGGTATTAGTTACCGGGTTCAGAATAACACTGAGCTTGTAAGCGATCATTCAGTTCAGATTACAGGGCTAAGTGCTAATACGCTATATAATTTAACCGTTGCCTCAAATGATGCCGCTGGCAATAGAGCAACACAAACTCGGGAGATCCAGTTCCAGACAGCTTCTACTTCCGATACTGAACCGCCATTAATTATTGGGCGTGCTTTAGTTGAAGATGTATCAAACACTAACGCGATGATTAGCTGGCGTACCGATGAATCATCATCTTCTGTTGTGTCCATTGGCACAGAGCCTGATAACCTAAGCCGTGTCGAATCATCTCCCGGCTTTTCTGCAAAGCACCAATTGAGCGTCACTAATCTCTTACCTGCGAGTACTTATTACTTCTCAGTCGAATCAAGCGACCTAAGCGGAAATCAAGTTCATAGCAACGTTTCTTCTTTTACGACCCAATCGCAAAGTGTCTCTAATGGTTTTGAAATTATTTCACAGCCTGTTATTGAGCGTTTGACGGGTAACAGCATCACTTTAAGTTGGAAAACGAATCGATACTCAGATAGCCGTCTAATTTGCGAATCGGTGAACGGGATTAGCGAGGTAAATAAAACAGAATTAAGCAAAAACCATCTTCTTACTCTAATTGGATTAGAGTTTAATACTGCATATCGCTGTGTGGTTTATTCGACGGACATAGAAGGTTTTATTGCTAGCAAAGTGATTGGTGCTTTAAGTACAGAATTTGTAGATTCAACCCCGCCAAACTGTATAACACCACCTACAGCCCAAGCATTTGTTAATTTTGCCGAAGTCACTTGGGAAAGCAGTGAGCTAGCAGTAATAAGCCTTAACTACAGGGAAAAAGGAGCAAGTACTTGGAGTCAGCAGGCGAATTCAGAATTAAGAGAGACGGGACTAGAATTACTGAACGGGCTATTACCTGACACCAATTATGAGTATCAAATAAGTTTGACTGATGCTGTAGGTAATAGTGCTGATTGCGCTATAGCGGAGTTTAACTCTGGAACTGAAGCTAGTGCACCTGAGCTCCCTGCCCCCTTATTTACAATTCAGCCTTTCGTTAGTGATGTTAGCGCGTCTAGCGCAATCGTCAACTGGTCAACAGAAAAGGCATCAACAGGTCAAGTTCGTTATGGCCTCACGTCTGACGAAATGAACCAGCTTGAATCCGATTTCAACTTTACCGCCGCTCACGCTATCGCGCTTAATAACTTGCAAGCAGAAACAACTTACTTTCTTCAGGTAGATGCTTTCAATTCTGAAGGTGAGCAAAGTATTAGTGAGACGATAAGTTTTACAACGGAGTCAAACCCAACAACCGAGCTAATACCGCCGAAAATTATTTCGGGTCCATTCGTAAAAAACATAAGTGACGTATCTGCAGTCGTAGAGTGGGTGACGGATAAGGAATCCGATAGCACGGTCGTAATTAGCGGAGGTGATACATTTTCCCGCCAAGATCTAACGACTAATCATTCTGTAGTATTAAGCGGCTTATCAGCTGATACTGCCTACGAGACGCTTGTATTTTCAATTGATGATAATGGCTTAAGTTCTGAGCAAGTGCCAGCTAACTTTAGAACATCCCCCTTACCCGATTCCGATTTACCATTTTTTGTCACCGGACCAACTATTAGCTCAATAGACTATGACAAATTTACCGTATCATTTTGCGCTGATGAGCCGGTAACAGCTCTTGTTACTGTCGTCACCGTCGGCACGGAAGACAGCAGCGATTTTCCCCTTGATAGTGCCGCTACTTGTCACCAACTTGTTGTACCTAGCCTTACACCGCGTACGCAGTATTCAGTTGTTGTTGCTATCTCCGATATTGCTGGAAATGGGCCTGTATTAAGCTCACCACAAACGGTAACCACACTATTTGAACTTGATATTTCTGCACCTGAAATAACTGGACCCATCGTAAGTGACATAAGCCAAACGACCGCAATCGTTCGCTGGACGACTAACGAAGCAGCAGATAGTGGTGTTTCCTATACGGACGGGAATAGCACTAATACGCTTCAAAGCGAGTCCTTGGTTCGTTCGCATGAAATGTATTTAAGTGGTCTAGATGCTAATACTACTTATGTCTTAAGGGCGTCTTCCACTGATGCAGCCGGGAACGGGCCGAGCATTTCCGCGCCTGTTGAATTTACTACTTTAGCTTTGCCTGACACGACAGCACCTCAAATTATCGCAGGGCCTATTGTTGAAAATATTACAGTTAGCAGCGCAGACATACTTTGGTCAACTACCGAGTCTTCATCTCGTACGGTTCGTCTGGGGCTAAGCGAAGAGTCCCTAGATCAGACTTTTACTCTAAATGGATTTTCTACTGAACACAGCGTTCCTGTTTTCAACCTTGCTGCCGACACCCGATATTACTTTAGGGTCGAGTCTTCAGATCTTTCTGATAATACCGTTACCAGTAATGTGCTTTCATTTAAAACCTTATTACCCGGTGTTGCGCCCGTTACACTAGAAATTGTAGCAGAGCCAGTCATAGAAAATGCCAGTACTGATTCGCTGACTGTTAGCTGGAAAACAAATCTTGATGCTGATAGCCGGTTAGTCTGTGAGGCTGAGCAAGCTGTTAGCGAGTTTGAGCAAGCAACAACATTCTCCAGCTCTTCGCAAATTGCACCCTACTTTGCTGCTGCGCCAACCCGGTCAATTGAAGAACAATACATCGTTTTACTAAAAGAGCCCGAAAACGCAACGCAGAGCTCAAGCAGAAATCGCAGCATATACTCCCCTTCACCGATCAGCCCGCAGTTTTTCGGGCTCTCTAAAAACCAATCTCCTGAGCAGCGTAAGGCATCAGTTCAGGCATTGGCTACTGATATATCTAACAAAGTCAAAGCGAAGGCGGTGCGCCAATACTCCAGTTCAGTTCCTGGTTTTGTGCTAAAAATGAAAGCTGAAGAATTACAGAATCTTCGCAACGACCCTCGCGTACTTTTGATAGAGCAAGATCAGGTAATGAGTGCTAGCGTAACGCAAAACAGTGCGACATGGGGCCTTGACCGAATCGATCAAACTGCTTTGCCGCTTGATACCACCTATAGCTATGAGCTAGATGGTAGTGGTGTAAATGCCTATATCATCGACACGGGTATACTTACTTCGCATAGTGATTATGCAGGTCGAGCTACAAGTGGTTGGGATTTCATTGATAATGACGCAGACGCTTCTGACTGTAATGGCCATGGTACTCACGTTGCTGGAACCGTTGGTGGCAACACTTGGGGTGTTGCAAAAAATGTAAATATGACAGCGATTAGAGTACTTGATTGTAATGGTTCAGGAACAGCTTCGGGCGTAATTGCAGGTATTGATTGGGTAGCAGCAAATGCTAAATTTCCTGCTGTAGCAAACATGAGTCTTGGTGGCGGAAATTCAGCGGCACTAGATGCTGCAGTAAACCGGGCGATTGATGCTGGAATTACTTTTGCTGTAGCGGCGGGTAATTCAAATATAAATGCTTGTTCCGGGTCGCCAAATAAAGTACCTGCTGCGATCACAGTTGCGTCGTCAACTCGATATGATAGCCGCTCAAGCTTCTCAAATTGGGGAGCATGTATTGATATATTCGCGCCAGGCTCAGATATTACGTCGACTTGGAGCAATGGCGGTACCAATACTATTAGTGGTACCTCAATGGCAACACCACATGTTGCCGGAGCGATAGCACTCTATTTGCAGGCTCACCCAGATGCTTCGCCGGCTGAAGTAGCTTCGAGTATGACTGGATATGCTTCAACAGGTTTGATCAGTCGCTTAAATGGTTCACCAAACCTTCTACTTAATATAGCTTTCGATGGTGAGACTGAGCTGCCAAGCCCTCCTCCAACGCCACCGCTTGAAAAAGTCACTTATGAAATAAGCGATCCGCAGAGAGTCAAGCACCATTTGTTAACCTTAACGGGCTTAGCTGCTAATACGACTTATTCTTGTAATGTTTATTCTTCGGATATCACAGGCGATACAGTTAGTGCGCCGCTAAGAGGCTCAACGGCAGCTGTACCAGATACAGAAGCCCCAGAATGTGTCGGTGAACCCTCCGCAACGGGCTATGTCGATTCGGCACAACTTACTTGGTCTTCAAGTGAGCTGACTACCGCATTGCTTAATTACCGCCCCGTTGGCGCGGCTGACTGGTTAGAAAGTGGCACAATCAATTTATCTACACAAGATTCTCTGCTACTTACAGGCTTGACTCCCGAAACGGAGTACGAACAACAAATCACTTTAACTGATGTGGCGGGTAATAGTGCTCAATGCCCGTTAGGATATTTTGAAACTATCGCACCAGGAACGATTCCAGACGCGGTATTTAGCTTGCAGCCCGTTGTAAGTAATATCAGCGAGCATAGTGCTACGGTCAGCTGGAGTACCGTCCAACCATCTACTGGCAATGTCCGCTATGGTGAGGCCGACAGTGATTTAACTAAACTTCGTTCAGATAATCGTAGCCTCAGCAATCACAGCCTGGAGCTTTTGAATCTCGAAGCTAATACCATGCATTACTTGCAGGTTGATGCATTTAATATCCTTGGTGAGAAAACTAGTAGTGAGATTGTTAGCTTTACAACGCTTCATTTCGATAATGACTTTGATAATGACGGTGTAAGTAATGATGTGGATAACTGCCTGTTTACGCCAAACCCAGACCAAATCGACAGTGATAATGACGGTGCCGGGGATGCTTGTGACCCGCCTGTATTGGTCGACAATGACTTCGACAACGATGGAATACTGAATGATGTTGATAATTGCCCGACCACGCCGAACGCTGATCAAGCTGATAGCGACAACGATGGTTTGGGTGACGCCTGCGATGCGCCGAATAATAATGACAATGACTTCGATAATGATGGCGTACTTGACGATAACGATAACTGTCCTTTGGTTCCAAATGCTGATCAAGCTGATAGCGACAATAACGGTATTGGCGATGCTTGTGACGCCCCCTTAGTATCTGACGATGATTATGATAACGACGGCATACTGAATGATGTTGATAATTGTCCGTTAATTCCAAACACTAACCAGCTTGATAGTGATAATGATGGCATTGGTGATGTATGCGATACACCGGCCCTAGTTGATTACGACAGGGATGGTATTCCAGATGAAAGCGATAACTGCCCTTTGATTCCGAATAGTGATCAGGCTGACCGTGACAATAATGGTATAGGTGATGCTTGTGATGTTCCGCTTATCTCAGACGATGATTATGACGATGACGGCGTGCTTGACGGAGTCGATAACTGCCCATTAACACCTAACCCGGATCAAAGTGATAGTGATAGCGACGGGATAGGTGATGCCTGTGATGCGCCTTCCGTTATCGAAAATGACTTCGATAACGATGGAATACTTGACGAAAATGACAATTGTCCACTAATACCCAATGCAGATCAGAGTGATCGTGACGCTAATGGTATTGGCGATGCATGTGATGTCCCCGAGATTATTTCACCACCGCCACCGGAGTTAGTTGGTATTAGCTTAAGCGGTGTTGTTAATGGTGAGGGAAGCCCCGTTGGAGGCGCGGAAGTAGCAATCTATAATAGTCAAAAACAATATCTGAGTTCTGTGGCTACATCGTCGGACGGTGCGTACTTATTTGAAAATATGAGTGCTGGCGATTATTTCATTGGTGTTACTCCGCCATCAGAAAGTGGCCTCAGCAACCCTACCCTGCAGGAAATAAGTATTGCTGGTCGCGACGTCGTTCACTTGATTACATTGATAGGTGACGCACTGACCTTATCTGGTTACCTAAAAGATAGTCAGGGGCGCGTGATCGATAAGGTTCAAGTAAGCTTGCATCAGCAGAGCACTGGTAACCAGGTGGGCAATAAAGTACTCACTGATACGCAGGGCCATTTTGAGTTTGCAGTATCGCCGGGCAACTATAAGTTAAGACCTTTGGTAGATGTGTTTAACTCAGCTAGCGTTTCGGCAGTTCCTGCTTATCCAGTACCCGATTACGCGGCAATTTTTCATGAGCCGCAGAATATTCAGGTTAGCGCGAATACTTCTCTCGATATTACGCTGCCCCTAGCTTTGCTTTCCGGTAAGACTGTAGATACCTTCGGCAACGTAGTGCCTGGCGTTGCGCTATCAATTCAACATCAATTCTCTACGACGACTCAGGACTACTATCTTGAAAACTATGCGACAGACTCCTTAAGCAATGCGATATCTGACGATAATGGCGACTTTGAATTCGCGATTTTCACTGATCAGCCAGTCGACATTATGCTTACGCCTCCGGGAGCACGTAACGACCTAGCTGTGACAACTATCCAGGATTTCAGTATCAGTGAAGATACACGTCAAAACTTCACTTTAGTCGAAGGTGTATCCCTTTCAGGTGTCTTGCAGGATACGCAGGGTCGACCTATAGACAATACAAAACTCAGCTTGCACCTCCAGGAAAATGACGCCCAAGTTGGCGGCGCTGTTTATACAGACGAAAATGGTACTTATCAATTTCAGGTAGAGGCAGGCACGTACAAAATTAAGCCTCATTTAAACCCCTTTGGTCGCGGCGAAGATTCAAGACCCACCTATCCCTTACCTGATTTTGCAACGGTGTTGTTTGCTGAAGAAAATATTGTTGTTGAGTCTGCTACGGTTCAAGATGTGATCTTGCCAATGGCTGTTTTGAGTGGAACCATTAGCGACAAAAACGGCTCACCAGTTGCCGCTACGCGCGTGACAATTAGCCATATCGCGTATCAGCAAAACGGAAACAGTGACACCGGTTTTTATTTGGAAAGTCAGGGCAAGTCGCCTGCGACCCATGCTTTGAGTGACGCTAACGGTGAGTTTGCATTAGCGCTGTTTACTAATCAAAGTACTGATATTAATTTTGTGCCGCCGCTAGGCAATCAGCTTGTTAGTAGCACCCTAATTAGTGATTATGTCATTACGCAGGATACAGCTGATTCTTTCGTTTTAGCGCAGCCTTTCACTTTATCTGGCTACCTGTTAGATGAGCAGGGCAACCCGATAGACCATACAATGATTACCGCACATAATCAGAGTAATCGTCAACTTGCTGACACACCCGTTCTCACCGACAGCGAAGGTTATTTCGAGTTTAAAGTTTCCTCTGGAAACTATCAGTTAAGGCCTTACTTACAGACCGAGAATCAAGTTGATGACGAGGGTGTTGTTACGGCTTACCCTGTACCCGATTATGCTGCAGTTTATTACGCTGCCAGAAATATTAGTGTTTTCGCTAATACCTCAGTTGATGTAACGATTCCAATGTCAGTATTAAGTGGAAAAGCACTCGATGCCAACGGCGTCGCTGTTCCGGGTGTTAAATTGCGAGTAGATCATGCATATACGCGTGATTCGATCAGCTACTACATGGAAAATACTGGTGATGGCATCAACAGTAATGCGATCAGTGACAGTAATGGTGAGTTTGCATTCGGCTTATTTACAAATCAAGAAACTGGCATATCAGTTAATCCTCCAGAAAGTTCAGGGTTCGCTATCACCAATGTTAGCCATACTATTACCCAGGAAACCAGTGAAGATATCTGGCTAATTCATAGTGATTTTGCAGTACCAACAATTATTGCTGGTCCTTATGTTAAGCATATCACCGACTCAAGCGCTGTTATCGAATGGACAAGTGATAAACCTGGCTCAAGCATTGTAGATTTATCAAACGGCTTACGTTATCAATCAGACACACTAAGCACTGAGCATAGCGTCGTCGTGACAGGGTTGGACCCCGAGACTCTCTATCAGGCAGATGTCCATTCATTAGATAAAGATGACCGCGCTTCTGAAACACTAAGTACCAGTTTTACAACGCTTGCTGTACCGGATTATCGGGCACCCTTGATACTAGAAGGCCCTTATGCATCAAATATAACGCATGAGCAATTTACCTTATCTTTGTGTGCAGATGAGCCGGTTAGAGGCTCGATATATGTTGATGATCAACACTTCACTCTTTCGGATTTAGCGATTTGCCATCAAATTCTTATCGAAAGTTTGAGTCCGAATACTGCGTACACAGTTATTGCTGAAGTAAGTGATGAGCAAGCTAACGGCCCTACAACAAGTCAGGCAATGACTGTCACCACCCTGCCCGCCCCCGACATCAGCGCTCCGAACATCTTACTGATGCCAATGGTTATTGATATTTCCGATACCAGTGCGACAGTTATCTGGACGACGGATGAAGCATCAACAAGTGGTGTATCTTATAACGATGGCAGCCAATACCATGTGGTAAGTGATCAACGTTTTGTCTTAGAGCACTCAATGCCTTTGGCAGATCTTTTACCTGAAACAGAATATACCTTAACGGTATCTTCCACAGACAGGCATGGAAACGGCCCGACTATCAGTACGCCGATAACCTTTACAACCCTGGCCTCACCAGACACCATGGCACCCATTATTATCGGCAGCCCATTAATACAGAATATTACACATCAAAGCGTCGTCATTCGCTGGAAAACTAGTGAGCCTGCAACGACTCGTCTAGTAATCGGTACTTCGATAGATGAGCTTGAGCAAATTGAAAGTAAAAACGGTTTAAGGGCTTCGCATACTTTGCCAGTGACCGGCTTACAGCCTGATACATTTTATTACTTCCAAGTTCAGACCGCTGATGCGCAAGGTAATCTTGCAATGAGTGAGGTTATGTCCTTCCGCAGTAAAGTTAGAGGCCATCAAGGCGATCCTCACTTTATGTCGGAAGTGGAGGTTCTCGAACTTAGCGGTGCCACGCTTAGTGTCTACTGGGAAACCGATGTAAACGCTGATGCGCGATTGGTATGTACAAGCGCCGCCGCGACGCTTGAAGTGCACGTATCTAAACCAACTAAGAAACACACGCTTACTTTGACCACTTTAGTGGAAGGTAATAGCTATACTTGTACCGCATATTCCACTGATCATCACGGATATACAGCAAGCAAGCAAATTAATACGCTTATCGAAGTTGCCTCTAGTAAGCTAAGAAGTATTTCAACAAGTTCAGACAACACTGCGCCAATTCTGACCGCAACACCGGTTCTTGAAAGTTTCGGTGAGCTTGCAAGCTTAAGCTTAGTAAGTGATGAATTGTCGGTTGTATTTGTAGAATATAGACCTGAAGGTTCTGCTGATTGGCAAGCAGCGGGCTCACAATCCGAGAAGCTGTCGCACTTTATTCTGCTTCAAGAGCTAATCCCCAATAGCAGCTATGAGCTACGATATGTGTTGGCTGACATTGTGGGCAACCAAACATCTTTCCAAACAATTTCTTTTAACTCCGGTAGCTTGATCGATCTACCCTTGCCTGCTTTCAGCTCGCAGCCGGACGTAAGCTTTATTTCAACAAACACCGCGCTTGTTGAATGGGCCAATACCGATCAAGCAATTGGCCAGGTAAGCTTTGGTACGGCGATCGATGACTTATCTTACAAAGAAGCCAATATAGATAGTGCGCTGAGTCACCAAGTGAATCTTGTGAACCTTGATCCTGCGACTCATTATTATGTTCGTGTAGACGCTTATAATTTACTTGGCGAAATGGTTAGCAGTGACACCCTTAGTTTTGTTACGTCTGCTACAAGCGATAATGCAGACAGTGATAATGACGGCTTGCCGGATGTATGGGAGATCCAGTTCGGCTTGGACCCACAAGATGCCAGCGATGCATTTATTGACCAAGACAACGATGGTTTGAGCAACCGAGAGGAATTCGCTGCGCAAACTGACCCTAATAGCGCTGATAGCGATGTGGATGGTATTCCAGATGGTTGGGAGTTTGATCACAACCTCAACCCAAATGATGCAGCAGATGCTAGCCTTGATACTAACAATGACGGCATAACGAATTTGGATGAATTCCTTAGTGCGGCAGATACTGAGGCGCCGGTGATTGATTTGGTTTCTGAAATTACGTTGGCGTCTAATGGGCCATTAACTGCAGTGCCAATGAGTAATATTAGTGCAAGCGATAATGTTGATGGAAGTGTCGCGCTTATTAATTTAGATGAGACCCACCTACCACCGGGGCATCACATAGTTAACTGGCTCGCAGAAGACTCGGCCGGTAATAGAACAATTGCCAGCCAGTCTATACAGATAATACCGCAACTTTTGTTAAGCAAAGCTCAGGTCACAAGTGAAAACAATCGTGTTTCAGTTAACTTGAGCTTATCTGGGGAGGCACCAGTTTACCCTGTGCTTGTTCCTTACAGTCTTGGTGGTACAGCTAACGAAAATGATTACGACTTACTTACTAGCTCAAATGTCACCGAGCAGTCCACTAAGGTCAGCGGTGTCGTCATTTTTGACGAAGGCATGACTGCCGAGCTAGTACTAGAAGTCTTAGATGACCAAATTGTTGAAAGTGATGAGCAGCTTATCGTTACATTTAATGATCCGGTCAATGCGGTGATAGGTGCGAACGAGCAGCATCAGATCACGATTACAGAATCGAATATTGCCCCTAGATTAAACGTGACCGCAGAGCAAAATGGTTTGGCGCTTACAACGCTCAGTTCAGGTGAAGGCTTGGTGACTATTCATGCGCTTGTTGATGATTTAAATTCGGCTGACTCACACTCATTTGACTGGAGTAAAACCGACAACCAGCTAGTAGACCTTGACGGCGACTCAAGAACGCTTACCTTTGATCCGGTCAATTTAAGTACAGGCGTATATATCGCCGAAGTGAGTGTTACAGACAACGGTACGCCAAGTAAAGCTTCAAATGCACGTATAAATCTTAGAGTGATTGATACCTATCTTACATTGTCGGCAAATGACGATTCTGATGGTGATGGAGTCAATGATTTCGTCGAGGGGCGACTAGATTCCGACTATGATGGTATCGCTGACTACCTTGATTTTATTGACGGTTCAGCTTTGTTGCAGCACCGAGTAGGCAGTGACGATGAATATCGCTACCTAATGCAGGTTGAATATGGAGCGTCTCTATCCTTAGGCACAGCCGCTATGACGGACCCTAATGGCGGCGCATTACTCAGTGCGTTAAATCTGGGGGATATGGGATTAGAAACTGATGCTGAATTCGACTATGCCAGCGGCCTATTTGATTTCGAAATTCATAATGTGTTGCCAGTTGGAAGTAGTATTCAACTCGTTATTCCGCTTATAGAACCGATTCCTGAAGAAGCAGTGTATCGTAAATTAGATCCAATATACGGCTGGCAGAACTTTGAACTTGATAGCAATAACCAACTATATTCAAGTGCAGGAGAGCCAGGCATTTGCCCTTCTCCTGGAAGTACTGCTTATCAACCAGGCTTAACGCAAGGCCACAACTGTCTAATGATGCTAATAGAAGATGGCGGTGCCAACGATGCAGATGGCCAGGCTAATGGTACTGTGCTTGATCCAGGGGGCGTTGCCAGCTTAGTTTCTGAACCAGTAACTGAACCCACTACGAGCAAGGGTGGCAGTGGTGGCGGTTCAGTCTTCTGGATGCTGTGGCTTGTAGCGTTGCTTGGTTTAAAGCGAATTACACTAAGAGAGCGCCTTTAATTGAGTTTTATATCTTACGTACCAGAAAACCTGGTGCGTAAGATAAACGGGTATTTAATTCCCTCTATGACCCGCAGTGACGCTGTTTAGTGGGTTACGTAATCCTTAAATGTCGCTGGCTCGGCCAGAGATAGCGCTGAGCATTTCTTCTGCCTCGTCATAAGACATGTACTTTGCAACGGCGTAGGTTGAGTTAGCTTCTTTAAAAGCACCCTGAATAATTTCAGAAAAATCTGAGCGTTTTATTTGAGGTATCGTGTTCTCGATATTTAGCGTAGAAATCAAATTTTTGACTTCACTAATAAACGCTTCAGCTAGCACTGTATCATTATCATTTCTGCTGCCGAGACCCAGGCATTGTGCAAGTTCAGCCAAGCGTGTCGTGCTCGCAGCTTTAGTGAATTCAAGCACATAAGGCAGAACTTTTGCATTGGATTCGCCATGGGGTAGTTTGTACTTAGCACCTAATTGGTGGGCAAAAGCATGCACATACCCTAATCCGGCGATATTTATCGTTAAGCCTCCGTAGTACGAAGCCAGCGCCATCTTCTCTCGTGCTTTAGCATTGTTGCCACGTTTGTATACCTTCGGTAGGTTTTCAAAAATCATTTGAATACCTGAACGAGAATAATAGTCAGACTCTTCGTTTGCCATGCCGCTTAAATAAGATTCGACAAGGTGGGTTAAGGCATCCATCCCGGTTGCTGCAGTAATAGCAGGAGGAAGGCCCTTCATTAAATCAGGGTCTAGTGCCGCTACTAAAGGAACTATTTTTGTATCAATAACAAGTTCTTTTTTGTGGGTAATGCTGTCAGAAATAACGGCACCAATGGTTGCCTCAGAGCCAGTACCCGCAGTGGTGGGAATTGCAAAGAAAGGCGCAGAAGGTTTCTTGCCCTTTAAAATGCCAACCAGATCTCGAGGGCTCACTTCGTTACTTGCAGCTAAAGCAATAACTTTAGCAGCATCAATTGAAGAGCCACCACCAATAGCCATTACAGAATCACAGTTTTGCTGTCGATACTTACGGAGGCCACTTTCAACTACTGTGAAGGTAGGGTCAGGCTCTACTTCGGTAAATAGTGAATACTTCATCCCAGAAAGATTTAACTGTTCAAGTACTGGGTCGAGAAGGCCCGTATCGTAAAGTGCCTGGTCAGTAACAATCAAAAGTTTATTGAGGCCAAACTGAGAAACCGATTCACAAAGGTTGATTGATGCACCTTTGCTCATAAAGATCGTCGGTTTTGGAATGTTAAGTAAATAGGTAACGGCCTTAAGACCCGTTACATATCCCTTGCCTACTAATTGATTCTTGAAACGGGAGAGCTTCAATGTGTTGACAATTTTGGATTCCAATTCGTCGATTACCTTTGGCACTTTTATCGTCATACTTGCGCTCCTTAAGGTTATTTTTGTTTTTGAAGCTTGCCGTAATTACGCGCTTATTACTAAAACTTTATTTGACTAGCTCGCTAATGTTAATTTTTACTTGTTGCTCGGAACCTAACTCAACCAGTTCAGCTCGGCCTTCAAAATCGCCACTTGCTGCGCTAACTTGACCCGACTTGGAAACACGCGCAGTAACATTTACGAGCTTAGCATCGGAAAGCTTAGCTGCAGGACTCATTGCGTCAGCGTCACTCAAGTTAATTGTTAGAGGAAGCTCAGAAACAGTATGTCTACTTGCAGCAAGAGGCGGGCTAGCTTGATTCGCGTTTTCAGCGTTTTTTACAAATACAAACACGGTATCACCGGGTTTAACTGAGCCGAGAAGTGTTTCATCAAGCGATACGAATACATCAATTAACGAACCGCTGCTGTCGCTGGAAAAATCTGACAGTTCGATACCTGCACGGCGCTGCGCTTCATTAATGCCTTGTTTCATCTGGCCGGCGGCCGGATGTTCAGGATAAGCCTCTAAAACTTTAGACCAGTACTCAATAGCTAGTGAGAAGTCCTCAGACGTAAACGCATTGATTGCTAATAAACTTAAGGTATTTGGTTCGTTTGGGTTTAGTTCTAATGCCTTGTCAATCGTACCTTTAAGCGCGTCGGTGAAAATGCCCTTGGATGCGTAATATTGAGCCTGAGCTGTAATTCCGTAGGTTGCAGCAAGATCTTGATAGTTTATCTCGGGAGCCTCTTTTAACAAGCGAGTAACTTGTTCGAATGCGTCGACAGCAAGAGAATAGCGCTCGGTGTTCATTGCGGTGCGTGCTAGCAGGCCCCAGCCTTGAATGTTATTTGGGTTATCTTTTAGCTTGGCGTGTAATTGTTCGAGTAAGGCAGAGATGTCACCGTTTCGTGCTTGCTCAGTGGCACTAGCGAGCTCTGCATTACTTTCACTTCCTTCAAGATAGGCAACAACATCGTTGTAAGCGCCATAGTGGTTATAAAGAGCGGCGCTTAGTGCGACAACAACGGATACGCTGCCAAGTATAATTCCAATTGATGAGAATTTACTTAGCGAACTAGAGGTGGAATCAGAGTGGCTTTGATCGATACGATCGGCATCTTCGAGCAGCGTGTTATCAAGTTCTTCCTTAAGTTGAGCATATTGCTCGTCACCGATCACACCGCTATTTTTATCTAACTGTAATTCATTTAAGCGTTCTTTATATATTAATACATTTTGGGCAGTACGTTCTTTATTCTCGTTGGCCTGAATCTTATTCTGCTTGATTGTTTGTCGCTGGATAGATGCGAAGCGAAAGCTTGGTACGATAACAAACAAGCTTGCAAGGCATAGTAAAAGTAAAGCGGGTAACCAAAAGTCGTACATTAAGATTTATCCTGATCGTTGTCGGCATCAAACTCACGAAGCAATGCCTGAACTTTGTTGTTTGTACTGTCGGCCCTAGAATCAGATACCGAATCATTGCTCGTTGATGTGCCAGGTTTATCTTGATTGGTGTTTCGCTTATTACGAACAGCGTAAGCGATAACGCCCATGCCAAAAATGATAAAAATCCAAGGTCCATACCAGAGCATTAAGGTTTCACTACTAACTTTTGGCTTATAGGTGACGAAATCTCCAAAGCGATCAATCATAAATTGAACAACTTCTTCAGGACTACTCCCTTCTTCAAGTAAACGGTGAACCTCTTTGCGCATGTCGGCAGCAATTGGGGCGTTAGAGTCAGCGATATCTTGATTTTGACATTTTGGGCAACGGAGCTCCTTAGTCAACTCAAGGTAATTCATGCGCCTTTCTTCATCAGAAAACTGATAAACGTCTATATTTGCGCTAATAGGAAGCGAAAAGAAAGTTGTAAGGGAAAACAGCAAAATTAATCTGCTTGTGAGCTCGTTCATAGCACCACCTTTCCTTCGAGTTTGTCGATCAAAGGCTTAAGCGTCGAGTGCCAGACTTTGTCATCAACGACACCAACATGGCGATGCCTGACATATCCGTGCTGATCGATAATGTATGTCTCTGGAGCACCGTAAACACCTAGATCAAATCCAAGCTTTCCCTCAGGGTCGTAAATGTTGAATGTATAAGGGTTGCCTAGTTTTGCAAGCCAAACCTGAGCAGCATCACGCTCATCCTTGTAATTTAATCCAGCGATTTTGACGCCCTGCTCTGACAGAGTGTTTAGATAGGGGTGCTCAACTCGACACGATGGGCACCAGGTTGCCCAGACATTTAAGAGCATTACCTCACCGCTGAATACTGAGTTATTGAGCTGCTTATTTTGGTCTGACAAAGAACTCAGCTGAAACTTCGGTACTGGGTCGTTTAGCCGTGCCGTTTCTAGTTTGGTAGGATCCTTACCGATAGCGGTATATAGTATGAGCCCAAGAGCAATAGTAAGAACGAGAGGTGTGAAAAGGACGATTCTTTTGTTCATACCAGGCCTCCATTTTTATTGTCTACGAGTTTTGACTTTAAGCGATAACGACGATCACTTATCGCAAACAATCCACCTAGCGCCATAAAAATAGTGCCAAGCCAAATCCATCTAACGAAGGGTTTTATTTGAATACGAACTGCCCAGGCACCGTCAGTGAGTGGCTCGCCTAAAGCAATATAGAGATCACGGAATAGCCCGGCATCAATGCCTGCTTCCGTCATAGGGCTGTTCTTAGAGAAGTAAACTCGCTTCTCGGGGTGTAATGTGGCGACTTCGTTCCCTGATGCAACCGAGGTAACACGTACCGTGGCACGATCAGCCTGATAGTTAGCGCCAGTATAGGGATCTAAGCTTTCAAATACGAAGTTGTAACCAGACACACTCACTTGCTCGCCAGGCGCCATACGAATATCTCTTTCTTCAGATTCAACCGACACTAGCGTTACGCCTAGAATACTAAAGGCAAACCCCAAGTGGCCAAGCGTCATTCCAACATAGGAACGGCTGAGTCGTCTCAGGCCGCGAATGCGTCCGGCTTTGTTCTCTGATTTCTGATATACGTCTTTTAAGGTAAAGCCGGTAATCCAAAGCGCTAGAAATGACCCAAAAAACGCACCGACATGAAATTCTTCAAAAAGAATAAATGGCAAGGCGAAAGCGATCAATACCGCCGACAAGGCAACCCAGCGTAGTTGCTTAATCAAAAGTGAAAGCTCAGTGTTTTTCCAACGCCCGACAACACCAAAACCCATCACGATCGCTAAAATGGACATCAGCGGTGCAAAAACGGCGTTAAAGTAAGGAGGCCCAATTGATAGTTTGCCTGCGCCGATAAAATCTAATACTAATGGATAGAGTGTACCCATCATAACTGTGACCCATGCAACGACCAGTAATAGATTGTTTACCAGCAAAAAGGTTTCCCTAGATAGCATGCTAAATTGAGCTTTGCTGCGAACCTCGGGAACCTTGAGCGCATAAAGTGTTAGAGAGCAAACCATTGTGATGCCGAGCAAGCCAAGAACGAATTGACCGCGAGCAGGGTCCGATGCAAACGCATGAACAGATGTTAGCACCCCAGAGCGAACAAGAAAGGTCCCGAGTAAACTGAGCGAAAATGCAAAGATCGCGAGTAATACAGTCCAGCTCTTAAATACTCCGCGTTTTTCGGTTACAGCCAGGGAGTGTATTAAAGCGGTACCCACGAGCCATGGCATAAAGGAAGCGTTTTCTACTGGGTCCCAGAACCACCAGCCACCCCAGCCAAGTTCATAATATGCCCACCAGCTACCCAGGGAAATACCTAAGGTGAGGAACGCCCAGGCTACTGTAGTCCAGGGGCGTGACCATCTAGCCCAAGCTGAATCTAGTTGACCGCTCATCAATGCGGCAATCGCAAAGGCAAACACAACCGAAAAACCGACATAGCCCATATAGAGCATTGGCGGATGAACGATCAGTCCAAAGTCTTGAAGTAGAGGGTTTAGATCAGCGCCCTCTGCTGGAAACTCCGGTAAGTAACGGTCGAAAGGGTTTGACGTCAAAATAATGAAGGATAAAAAACCGATACTTATCATCCCCATTACCGATAACACTCTTGCGAGAATATCTGAAGGCAGTTGCTTGGAAAATAACACAACAGCCGCAATCCAGCCGGAAAGAATCAATGCCCAAAGTAATAAAGACCCTTCATGACCACCCCAAATTGCACTTATCTTATATTGCAGTGGTAACAGTGTATTGGAGTGGTTGGCTACGTACTGAACACTAAAGTTATCTTGGACAAACGCAATACCCAGGCAAGTGAAGCTGAGTACCATAAAAACGAACTGCCCCCAGGCTATTGGACGGGCTAGATAGACGCACAATGCATTATTGCGAGCAGCTCCCCATAGTGGAACGACAGCCAATAAAACGCTTAGTGAAAAAGCGATGACTAGTGCAAGATGCCCTATTTCTGGTGTAAACATCTACGGCTGTCCTTCTTCGACGGGTTTAGTATGAATGCCTTTTGGCGCGGTGCCACCAGACTTTTCTAAAGCGTCAGCAACTTCGGGCGGCATATAGTTCTCATCGTGCTTGGCTAGAACTTCATCGGCTATAAGAACATTGTTCTCATCGAGCCGGCCAAGCGCTACAATCCCCTGTCCTTCTCTAAAGAGGTCTGGCAGTATTCCTGTATAAGAAACCTCTACGTTTTCTTTATAATCGGTTAGCGCGAAGGTGGTGGCCAAACTATTTTCGCTACGTTTAACGCTTCCCTCTACAACCATGCCTCCAGCACGAATACGAGCGCCCTTTGGGGCCTCTCCTTGTGCGATTTGTGTTGGGTTATAAAATAGATTTATATTTTCCGTCAAAGCGTACATGGCCAGACCAATCACGGTCCCAAACCCAACGAGAAGAAAAATAATAAGTGTAAGGCGTTGTTTGCGCTTAGGGTGCATCAATTATTTCCACCTGAAATCAATACTGAAAGATTAGTAAAATAGTTAGCAAATCGTCTGCTAAGGCTCAGTCTGTGCGGTTTGTTTATTCTTGAGTTCCGTGCGTCGATATCTCTGAGAAAGCTCGCGAAGAATAGACTTTCGTTGCATTAGCGGTTGAACATAGGCGATAAGGAATACTAGCAAGCCTATACCGTAACATAGCCACACGTATAAACCATGCCCACCCATATTTAAAAACTCAGAAAAGCTGTCAAAACTCACTGACGCCTCCTAACAAGTAAAACCATTTTTGTTGAACTAAACATGTCGCTAGCGAACTCCGGACTGCTTTACGATGTCCTGAACCCATCTGGTTTTTCGCTCTCGAAGCAATATTTGGTTCTGCATTCTGATAATAACAAGTGCCGCGAAAAAGCAGTAAATACCGATGACCATCACTAATAAGGGTATCCACATTTCTGGCACCATTGCTGGTTTCTCGGTTAATTTAAAGGTTGCTGGTTGATGCAGGGTATTCCACCACTCAACAGAGTATTTAATAATCGGGATGTTCACGACGCCAACAAGCACAGTAATGGCAGATGCCCTTGCAGCCATATTTGCATCTTCAATAGCGGTTTGAATCGAGATCACACCAAAGTATAGAAACAGCAAAATAAGCATGGCGGTGAGCCGTGCATCCCATACCCACCATGTACCCCAGGTTGGCTTGCCCCAAACCGCACCAGTGAATAAAGCTAAAAAGGTAAATGCCGCACCAATTGGTGCAGCGGAAGAAATAAATATATCAGCAATTTTCATGCGCCAAACAAGAGATACTAGAGCAGCTGAAGCCATCATCATGTAGCAAGATTGAGCGAGAATCGCGCTTGGCACATGCAGGTAAATAATTCGGAAGCTGTTTCCTTGCTGATAATCAGGTGGAGCAAAAGCCAGGCCCCATGTAACCCCTGCTGTTATTAAGCCAAGTGCTGCAATCAGAAACCAGGGATAGTACTGTTTCGAAATATCATAGAACCACTTCGGCGAACCAAGCTTGTGAAAAAATGTCCATTTCATGGAGTTACTTCTTAACTAGCATAGATTGATTAAAATACTCGAGCTTCATTAGTTTGAAACACTCATCCGTAGTGCGGCAGCAGACGCAAAGGGCGAAAGTGTAACCGCTAGCACCAGCATGATACCGATAATTGCGAGGTGCCCGCCAACTGGTAAACCGTCAATACTGGCCTGTACCGTACCGGTACCAAATATTAGCACTGGTATAGTCAGTGGTAAGACTAATAGAGAAACCAGCACACCACCAGAGCGCAAGCTTACCGTCAATGCAGCACCAATGCCACCAATTAAGGTGATAACAGGAGTCCCCATGATCAAGGTCAATAAGAGTATTGGCAGGTGTTGAGGGTCAAGATGCAACATGACAGCGAGTAACGGCGACATGACCACAAGCGGCAGAGCAATTAGCAACCAATGAACAAAGGCTTTAACTAGCAGCAGCAGATATAAAGGGTGTGAGCTTAGTACAAGCTGCTCGAGTGAACCGTCGTCGTAGTCGGCCTGGAACAGGCGATCCAAGGAAAGCATTGTAGAAAGTAAGGCAGCAACCCAAACTAAACCAACAGATGCCGTGCCTAGAAAGTCGGGTGAAGGGTCTACGCCTAAGGGAAATAACACAATAATAATAGCGAAAAAAACTAGTGGGTTTGCCAGTTCCTGCTTGTGCCTAAATGCGGTAAGAAACTCTTTAGTTAAAATAGCTTTGGCGACGGGCCACAAACCGGTACTGGAGTTCATGCTCATATTACACTTCCTTTAATGGGAAGTATTTCAAGTCCGGGTAAAGAAAGCTGATGATGTGTTGTAAGAATGATTGTGACACCGCTAATTGCTTTTTCTAACAACAAATTTTCAAACTGGGCAACGCCTTGCTTATCGATGGCAGTAAAGATCTCATCAAGAATCCAGATCTTTGCCTCAGAGAGATATAATAGCGACTTCGAGATTCTATTTAAGCAGTCATAAACCTCTATGGTTGAGCCAGTACTCCAAATTAAGCAGCTATCTTGTGAACGTGAAGACCGCATTCTGT
>NZ_LWEY01001668.1:0-1188 GCF_001634935.1 Oleiphilus sp. HI0043
ATCGCGTCAGCACCATGTGACGCCACAAACGCCTGCCCTAAATACAAACTTCCAAACATTCTGACCAAACCTAAGGCATAGGTATATTCCTCACCCTCATTAAGTAGGTTTACGAAGGACAAAATATCGCTTTGACTACTGGAGGCATACAGATAAGAAACTTGCCTTCTCCAGCTATACGCCTGACCGACCATAATATGTGCCTCTTCATAAATCTTATCGACCCTTCCTGCCTCATTTCCGCGAATAAAACCGTCCTTTTCAAACTTTTCCTTAAGACTTAGTAAGTACTTGCTACTAGCGTTAGAACTTAATTTTTCGCTTAGATCCAGAATACGACCATAAGCCCGCTTCTTAACAGCATCAAGCTTTGAAACCAAGAAGGAGTCACTCTTCCAAGAGACAACAACAGTTATATCTCGTATCGTTTCCAAGTCTTCGATAAGTTCTGTTGATTGGCGAAGATAGTTAAAGCCAGAGCGAGTGTGCTGTGCTTGTTCTAGTTGCTGATGCGCATTAAATGCTAACTGCACAGCAAACAGAGCCAAGGGGATCGCGAAAACCGATGAGATCAACATAAACTTACCACGGTAAGTTAATCGATTCATCAGCAAAAATATCGGTTGAATCAGCTTATTCATAGCGAAAAGAAACTGCTTGTTAAGGGCCTTCAATAAGTGTACCAGCATAATTCTGTTTTTCTCTTTCACAACAATATCGTGTAGAAAATCTTTTCCAAAAAGATTATTCTTCAATGAAAAGGGTAAGGTGCTGATACAAGCAGCTTCAATAAGGAAACGTATGCTAGGTCGTAGGTCAAAAACTTTGAGTTTGTTCGGCAAATTGAAGCTGGCTAAGCTTTGTATTTTCGTCTTTCTTTTCGGCAGTTCCGAGCTCAGCCTTGCTCGTGACAAGCACTATATGATTGTCGGTACCGGTGGTGTCACCGGAGTGTATTATCCAACAGGCGGCGCAGTATGCAGGATGATCAATCGTCAACGTTCCGAGCACGGTATACGCTGTGGCGTTGAAAGCACCCAGGGATCATTGTACAACTTACGAAAAGTCAGAGAACTGGACTTGGATATGGCAGTTGTTCAGTCCGACTGGCAATATCACGCAGTACAAGGCAGTGAAGTATTTTCCTCAGAAGGCAGAGACCCAGCGTTACGCTCAGTATTTTCTATT
>NZ_LWEY01001669.1:0-1548 GCF_001634935.1 Oleiphilus sp. HI0043
GGGTCAGTCGCTGTTTCGGCACGCCCGACTTTACCGAAAACAGACTCGACCTCTGGTACGGTTTTGATCAACTTATCGGTTTGTTGGAGTAGCTCTCTCGCCTTGCCGACTGATACACCGGCATATGTTGTAGGCATATACATCAAGTCACCTTCGTCCAATGGTGGCATGAATTCGCTTCCTAGCTTAGTCGCTGGCCATAAACCAACCACTAAGACAACAGCAGAAAACAAAAGAGTCGTTTTAGGAAAAGCCAACACACCTTTGATCACTGGTTTATACATGGCAATCATCAAGCGGTTAATCGGGTTTTTATGTTCAGGCGTCACTTTTCCACGAATAAAGTAGCCCATCAACACTGGCACGAGTGTAATAGCAAGACCTGCGGCAGCTGCCATCGCATAGGTTTTAGTGAACGCCAGGGGTGAAAACAACTTGCCTTCTTGTGCTTCAAGAGTGAACACAGGCAGAAAGCTGGCTGTAATAATCAACAAAGAGAAGAATAAAGGTGGCCCGACTTCAGATGCAGCCTGGGTAATCACCTGCCAACGGTTTTCATCTGTCAGCTCTGTTTTTTCCATATGCTTATGAACGTTTTCAATCATGACGATGGCGCCATCAACCATCGCACCGATCGCAATCGCGATTCCACCCAGAGACATAATATTGGCGTTCAAACCTTGCTGATACATGATGATAAAGGCCGTGAGAATACCCACAGGCAAGCTAACCAGTACAACCAGAGATGAACGGAAATGAAATAGGAAAAGCGCACAAATAATAGTTACGACGATAAACTCTTCTAATAGCTTTTCGTAGAGGTTATCGATTGCTCGACTAATCAGGCTTGAACGATCATAGGTTGTTACAACCTCTACTCCGTCAGGCAGGCCTTTCTTCAAACTCTCCAATTTTGCTTTCACATTATCAATAACGCTTTGTGCATTCTCGCCAAAGCGCATCACTACAACACCACCGACCACTTCACCTTCGCCGTTCAATTCAGCGATGCCGCGTCGCATCTGTGGACCCAATTCAATCTTGGCAATATCTTTCAAAAGCAGTGGCGTGTTATTAGCGTTTATACCGAGTGGAATATTTTTAATATCATCTACACTTTGCAAGTAGCCGCTAACGCGCACCATGTACTCTGCTTCAGCCATCTCGATAACAGAAGCACCGGTTTCCTGGTTGGCCTTTTTAATTGCCATGCCAACATGGGCTAAAGGAATGTCGTAAGAGCGGAGTAGGTTCGGATCAACTTCAATTTGGTACTGACGCACCATACCGCCTATTGTCGCTACTTCAGAAACGCCCGGAACCGTTTGCAACTCATACTTCAAGAACCAATCCTGAATGCTACGTAGCTCCGCTAAGTCATGTTGACCCGTTTTATCTACTAGCGCATAGAGATATACCCAGCCAACACCCGTTGCGTCAGGTCCCAATTGTGGTTTAGCAGATGCAGGTAACGAGCCGGACACTTGATTGAGGTATTCCAGAACCCTAGAACGCGCCCAATAAAGGTCCGTGCCATCCTCAAAGATC
>NZ_LWEY01001670.1:0-546 GCF_001634935.1 Oleiphilus sp. HI0043
ATTCATCACATCACCTTTCTTTCTCACTGTTCTTGTTTTTGGAGCGACCGGAGCTTTATAAGCCCAAACGATGCGCCCGAGAGGTAAAGAAAATCCCACTAGGACTTGTCGCCTCAAACTGATTTATTAAATCCAAGGTTTCGGTGTCATAGATATTCACCAAGTTTAAATCTCTGACAGAAGCCCACACATGCTCACCACGTGAAGTAAACTCCATATGAAGCACACCCTTTCCAGGTTTTAGTGTTTTAAATAATGAGCGGCTTTCAGCATCTATTACTTGGAGCGTGTCATTATTTGGATAGGCAAAGTTCACCCAAATTTGGCGACCATCCGGTCTAGCCATGACAAACACTGGCTGACCATGCACATCGATTTTGTCTACTTGCTGCCAAGTGTTCATATCCACCACCAATACTTGGTGCTGCCCAACGGCAGGAACAAATGCATAGTTGCCTGCAACAGCCCAACCTTCCAGGTGAGGCATCTTGTAGACGGGTAGCTTCTGCTCTCCCCGGCCGTAATTTGGCAATATTTTTTCTGGCG
>NZ_LWEY01001671.1:0-691 GCF_001634935.1 Oleiphilus sp. HI0043
GGTGATGTACTCGTTACAGACATGACTGATCCGGATTGGGAGCCGGTAATGAAGCGTGCTTCAGCTATCGTGACAGATCGTGGTGGCCGTACTTGCCATGCTGCGATTATTGCGCGTGAGCTCGGGATTCCTGCTGTTGTTGGTTGTGGTGATGCCAGTGATGTATTGCGCGATGGGCAAGAAGTAACCGTCTCTTGTGCAGAAGGTGATACCGGATTTATCTATGAAGGCTTACTCGACTTTGAGTTGAAAGAAAACTCTGTCGATTCGATGCCTGATATGGATTTGAAAATTATGATGAATGTCGGAAACCCTGATAGGGCTTTCGACTTCAGGGCACTGCCAAATGAAGGTGTTGGTCTGGCTCGTCTAGAGTTTATTATCAACCGAATGATTGGTGTGCACCCTAAGGCCTTGCTGAACTTTGACACCTTGCCGCCTGACCTTAAGCAAACAGTCGAGCAGCGTATCAGTGGATATGCCTCTCCGGTTGATTTCTATATCGATAAGCTGGTTGAAGGTATTTCGACACTGGCTGCGGCGTTCTACCCAAAACGTGTGATTGTTCGTTTGTCAGACTTTAAGTCTAACGAATACGCCAACCTTATCGGTGGCACATTATATGAACCAGACGAAGAAAACCCGATGCTCGGCTTCCGTGGTGCATCGCGCTATATTTCTGAAACCTTCC
>NZ_LWEY01001672.1:0-776 GCF_001634935.1 Oleiphilus sp. HI0043
AAACTATGCGACAGACTCCTTAAGCAATGCGATATCTGACGATAATGGCGACTTTGAATTCGCGATTTTCACTGATCAGCCAGTCGACATTATGCTTACGCCTCCGGGAGCACGTAACGACCTAGCTGTGACAACTATCCAGGATTTCAGTATCAGTGAAGATACACGTCAAAACTTCACTTTAGTCGAAGGTGTATCCCTTTCAGGTGTCTTGCAGGATACGCAGGGTCGACCTATAGACAATACAAAACTCAGCTTGCACCTCCAGGAAAATGACGCCCAAGTTGGCGGCGCTGTTTATACAGACGAAAATGGTACTTATCAATTTCAGGTAGAGGCAGGCACGTACAAAATTAAGCCTCATTTAAACCCCTTTGGTCGCGGCGAAGATTCAAGACCCACCTATCCCTTACCTGATTTTGCAACGGTGTTGTTTGCTGAAGAAAATATTGTTGTTGAGTCTGCTACGGTTCAAGATGTGATCTTGCCAATGGCTGTTTTGAGTGGAACCATTAGCGACAAAAACGGCTCACCAGTTGCCGCTACGCGCGTGACAATTAGCCATATCGCGTATCAGCAAAACGGAAACAGTGACACCGGTTTTTATTTGGAAAGTCAGGGCAAGTCGCCTGCGACCCATGCTTTGAGTGACGCTAACGGTGAGTTTGCATTAGCGCTGTTTACTAATCAAAGTACTGATATTAATTTTGTGCCGCCGCTAGGCAATCAGCTTGTTAGTAGCACCCTAATTAGTGATTATGTCATTACGCAGGATA
>NZ_LWEY01001673.1:0-702 GCF_001634935.1 Oleiphilus sp. HI0043
GAGGCTAAAAACCTGAAAACCTCCAGAATCAGTCAGAATTGGTTTATCCCATTGGATAAAGTCATGCAAAGTACCATGTTTCTCAACAATGTCGGTGCCCGGTCTTAGCATTAGATGAAAAGTATTTCCGAGAATAATATCCGCGCCAATCTCTTCGATATCCTTAGGTAGCATGCCTTTTACCGTACCGTAAGTGCCAACCGGCATAAACGCAGGGGTCTGTATTTTCCCACGTGGAAAGTCAATTTCTCCACGTCGAGCCAAGCCATCTGTCTGGCTGACCTTAAAGGACATACAACAATTCGATTCACTCAATGTATTACTCCGAAATATTCCCGCTAGAGGGATTTAGAAACATCGCATCACCATAACTGAAAAAGCGATACTTATTTGCAACAGCCTGCTCATAAGCATTTAAGATATTTGCCTGGCCTGAAAATGCAGATACCAACATTAATAGGGTCGATTTCGGCAAATGAAAGTTAGTAATCAGTGCATCGACACTTTTAAACTCATAACCTGGGAAAATAAATATCTCAGTATCACCGGTAAAAGCCTTAAGCTCGCCTGACTGGCTGGCAGATTCAAGACTACGAACACTAGTTGTGCCGACGCAAATAACACGACCACCTTTTCGACGAGTCGCAGTCACTTTATCAACCACGTCTTGAGTCACTTCAATCCATTCCGAATGCATTTCGT
>NZ_LWEY01001674.1:0-1047 GCF_001634935.1 Oleiphilus sp. HI0043
TGGTGTGGGTGCCGCACGCGAGTGCCGCCGTGATGGCAGTATACCAATGATTACCTTGGCTACTGCACACCCTGTTAAGTTTCCTGAAGCTGTCGAGAAGTCCGGGCTTGATGTAGCGCCAGAGCTTCCCCACCATATGAAAGACCTTTATGATAGGGAAGAGCGTTATGAGGTTCTTCCAAATGACATGGCTAAAGTACATGCCTTTGTCGCAAAGCACAGACGCGGCTAAGCATATCTGTGATTAAAAAAGCCGGACGCTGTTCCGGCTTTTTTGTGGCTTATGTAATTCACTTCGTCGGTTCTTACTTTTACCAAACAGGCTCCAATGATGAAAATAGTTAGACGCACGCTCTCGGAAGGGGCTCCGGTGATGGACGGGTTTTCGCCATTATTAAGCCGGATTTATCAGGCGAGAGGGGTGCACAGTGCGAAAGAGTTAAGCTATCAACTTGCTGACCTGGAATCATCATCTTCTCTAAAAGGCCTGAACGAGGCGCTTGAAGTTTTATATAATGCGCTCGTTGCACAGCAGCATATCTTAATTCTTGGAGACTTTGACTGCGATGGTGCGACGAGTACAGCCTTGGCTGTTCTTGTACTTCGAGAGATGGGGGCGAAAGAGTGCTCTTATATTGTGCCCAACCGTTTTGAATTCGGCTATGGCCTGACGCCAGAAATCGTTGACTATGCTGCAAAATTAAAGCCTGACCTAATCGTTACTGTTGATAATGGTATTGCTAGTGAAGCAGGCGTAGAGCGGGCCAAGTCACTCGGTATTAAGGTTTTGGTTACTGATCATCACTTGCCGGGAGATACCCTACCTAAAGCTGATGCAATCGTGAATCCAAATCAACTCGGTTGTGAATTTCCCAGCAAAAATGCCGCAGGGGTAGGGGTTATATTTTATGTTTTAAGTAGTCTTAGAACCTTGCTTAAAAAGAGACAATGGTTTGAACAGAGACAGCTTAAAGAACCCAATATGGCTTCATATCTTGATTTGGTTGCTTTGGGGACTGTCGCTGATCTGGTGGCGCTCGATCACAA
>NZ_LWEY01001675.1:0-1196 GCF_001634935.1 Oleiphilus sp. HI0043
ACTCGCCGAGGTGGCTTGGATATCAACCCCTACCGCGCAACAGCAGATCTTAAGGCGAGAACGGAGAGCCTGAGAACTCCAAGGCAGTAACGAGCGTTATTGTGTTAGCTGTCTTTTAGTTTCTCAGTTGCTTTTTCAAGGGCATGGACGATAGCGTCTTTATTAGTGTCGTCTATTTTTCCGGTATCCAGATACATCGCAAACCCTTCAGCTTCATGCTCTATGAAGCTCTGACCGGCACCGATATCGCGTCTAAGGTCAACGATTTGATAAATCGGAACGGGTCTAGCGAAGCCTTTAACGGTAATCTCTCCCTTATCACGACACATAACCTTATCTTTTATCAGAGAGAAAGTTTCGTAAGAAACCAGGATTTCGCCTGGCTCTGATAGTGCTTCCAAGCGAGAAGCCAAGTTAACTTCCTTGCCGATAATGGTGTAGTCCATGCGGTTTTCAGCGCCAAAATTTCCTACAGTGCTGAAGCCCGTACTGATCCCAATCCGAATTTGCAGTGGCGTCTTGATTCCTTGGCTCTTCCACTTTTGACGCAGTATCTTCATGTGCTTACGCATCTCAATTGCCATGGAAACACAAGCCATCGTATCTTCTTTAGCGCCACGACTGGTTGGGTCACCAAAGAAAATCATAATACTGTCGCCAATAAACTTATCGATTGTGCCGCCGTATTTTAAGGCGATTTGCGACATTTCGTTGAAGTAGTTGTTCAGCAGCTCGGTCAAACCTTCGGGTTCCATTTCTTCCGACAGCTCTGTAAAACCTTTGATGTCAGAGAAGAAGATAGATAGACGCTTGCGCTGTGTTTCCAGGCGCACGTCACGTTCGCCGGTAAAAATTGACTGCCAGACTTGTGGAGATAGGTATTTAGCAAGCTTGTGAGAAAGCGATATAGACTGCTCTCTTTGTGTCTGAATCTGGTGCTTGGCCTTATGTAAGGCTTCGGCTTGTTGGTGGGTATAGTAAGCAGTAACCGAGACATAGACTGTAGCGCTAATACCGGCCACTAGATCGACAATCATTGGTGCGTGAGGCGCGAAGTCAAGGCCGAATATCATGGAGGAAATAATGGTGGAGGTAAGTAAGATTAGGTTGCCTTTGAGCCAGGTCGACATACCTCCAACGACGATGAAGCTAAAACTCGCCATGAGAATATTGAATATGGTTGCCGTCGGGCTGAA
>NZ_LWEY01001676.1:0-873 GCF_001634935.1 Oleiphilus sp. HI0043
AACCAATTGAACTTTGTCGCCCAACTTTTCAGTTTGATACTTCCACCCATCCCAATCCGACTCGTCCTGACCGTCTTCAATAGAAACGATTGGATACTGGTCGCAAAGCTCAGCCAAATAATCAGAGAACTGCTCAGGGCTGAAAGCCTTACCTTCGCCTTTCATGTCGTATTTACCATCAACATAGAACTCAGTTGATGCACAGTCTAAGGCTAGCGTAATGTCTTTACCTAGCTCGTATCCTGCATTCGCTACAGCAACCTTGATTGCCGCCAATGCATCGGCATTAGAAGCCAAGTCAGGCGCAAAACCGCCCTCATCACCCACAGCGGTATTTAGACCTTGCTCACTTAATACCTTCTTCAAACCATGGAATATTTCAGCGCCCGCACGCAGTGCTTCGGCAAAAGTAGGAGCAGAAACTGGCTGAACCATAAACTCTTGGATATCAACATTGTTGTCTGCGTGCTCACCACCATTGATGATATTCATCATTGGCACAGGCATAGAGTACTGACCAGAAGTACCGTTTAGATCAGCAATATGCTCATAAAGCTCAACGCCTTTTTCTTGTGCTGCTGCTTTCGCTGCTGCCAAAGAAACCGCCAAAATTGCATTAGCACCCAGCTTAGCTTTATTCTCAGTACCGTCCAGATCCAACATAATTTGGTCTAAAGCTCGTTGATCGGTAACATCCTTACCTAATAACGCAGCCTTGATCTCTTCATTAATGCCGGCAACAGCCTTTAAAACACCTTTACCTAAATAACGACTCTTATCACCGTCTCTAAGCTCCAAGGCTTCACGAGAGCCTGTTGACGCACCAGAAGGAGCGCAAGCTGTACCCACCACACCAGACTCTAGAATCACATC
>NZ_LWEY01001677.1:0-784 GCF_001634935.1 Oleiphilus sp. HI0043
TATTACTTGAGCGACCGTTATTTTGTTCGTATGGAAGTGAAGGACTATAAAATTTTTACTAACCGTGAAAGCAACGAAGAAGCGACAGAATGGAAAATTGGATTAAGCGTGTTCTTTTGAAGAAGCGCAAACAATGTATTTGGTTGATGGTTTTAACCCTGTCAGCGGTGGTGGGGAATGCTTGTGCTGAGCAACATAGCCCATTAATAGAGCCTGATGTAAAGCCGGTAGTGCTTGATGAGGCAATGATCGACTCAGAGAATTTTGAGCTCGGCGTATTTACCGGCGTGATGAACATTGAAGATTTCGAGTCTGCATTGGTTTACGGCACTCGTCTGGCGTTTCATTTAAGTGGAAACCTGATGTTTGAAACGCATATCGGGATGAGTGAAGCAGGGCAAAGCAGCTTTGAGACCCTTGGTGCTGTAGAGGTGTTATCGAGTGATGACCGTGATTACCTTTACTATAACTTTGGGGTGGCATTTAAGCTTCCTGGCGAAAGCTATTTTGGCCGAGATTATGCCTTTAACAATAACGTTTACGTATCTGCAGCTGTTGGTGCAACAGACTTTGCCGGAGAAACCCGTTTAACGGGGGTAGTCGGATTGGGGTACCAATTACTACTGACTGATTTTGTCTCTTTACACTTTACAGCGAAAGAGCACTTTTACGAAATAGATGTCGTAGGGCCTGAGAAAATCAGTTTTAACTCAGAGCTGGGAATGGGTGTGTCCCTGTTCTTCTAGGCATGCTTGGAAGGGTTTAAAAAATGAAAGTATTTACT
>NZ_LWEY01001678.1:0-724 GCF_001634935.1 Oleiphilus sp. HI0043
ACCAGCCCAGAATTTGAAGCAGAATCAGATGATATTGGGCTTGACGAGAATGCTGAATTCGAAGATGCCAGCGGCTTAGTTATAGAGTACGGATATAAGACTTCTGATAGTGCAGTCATTGCTTTAAGGTACGTCGATATAAACTACGAAGTAACAAAGTACAATGGTAGCTCAGTAGACTCAGGCCCTGATTCTGACGGTAGCCACATTGGTTTATATATCTACTTTCTTTTCTAGCAGTCAAAGTTTCCGTGAGTTCAGCGGATATCAAAGGGCCTTTGAGGCCCTTTTTTTCGTCCTACATNTAGCAAGCCAACACATCTTGATCTCTTACATAGCTGCTGTAAGATGAGCAGCAATATTTTCATATAATCATTAGTTCTCGGTAAAAATACCCCCATGGACGTATCCCATATTCTTGACGGTTTGAATGACGCACAACGCAGTGCTGTTGCTGCACCTATGCAAAACTTATTGGTTCTTGCTGGAGCCGGAAGTGGCAAAACCCGAGTATTGGTACACCGAATTGCCTGGTTGATGGAAATTGAACGCTTAAGCCCTTCTTCAATTATGGCAGTGACCTTCACTAACAAAGCTGCCAAGGAAATGAGGGGCCGTATCGAGCAATTGTTGGACCTGCCTGCACGAAACCTTTGGTTTGGTACTTTCCATGGCATTGCTCACCGTTTTCTGCGCGCACATTCCAAAGAAGCAAATCTTCCGG
>NZ_LWEY01001679.1:0-878 GCF_001634935.1 Oleiphilus sp. HI0043
ATCGTTATATAAAGCTAGAGACATAAGTATCAATATAAATGACACCCCTACTTTTAAACCCAACACCTGCCATTTCTCAGATAGTGGTTCGCCTTTTACAGCTTCGATCAAATAGTAAAAAATATGCCCTCCATCCAAGACAGGAATGGGCAGTAAATTTAAGATTCCTAAGCTTACGCTTAATAAAGCTAGAAAACGCAAAAACTCTTCAGAACCTGACTCGATAGACTCACTTGCTACTTGAGCGATGGTTATCGGGCCACTCAGGTTATCAAGAGAAATTAAGCCCATAATCATCTTCTTGATCGCGTTAAGTGTCATAACACAATCAGCCCAAACTTGTTCACTCGCCTGCATCAGGGATTCAAGAGGACCGTAGCTTATCGTTCTTATCATCTCTTTCGGGTAAGTAAAGGGCTGAACACTCACTCCTAAACGACCAACCGAGGCACCGTCTTCACGTATAAATACTTCTGGTCTAAGTGACAGAGTCTCGACAATAAGCCCATTGTTTTCTCCACTCCTCTCAACCTTAACGACAACATCTTTTTCAGCAGAGACTTTGATTACATCGACAAAAGCAAACCAGTCTTCAATAACTTTACCGCCGGCCTCAATTACTTTATCGCCCGCTTTTAAGCCACCCTGTTCAGCCGGACTATCGGCTAAGACACTCCCCATTACTGCGGGAACAGGCGGCTTTAATGGGTGGACACCTAAGTCCTTAAGCAGTCCATGTGGCTCACGGTCCAACATCCAGTTTTCAACACTTAATGTATAACCATCAGCAGTCTCACTAGCACCAGCCTTAGCGAATAATTCAATATCACCGCTGTCGCCGATACGGTTCACTAAAGCCATACTGACAGAGCGCCAAC
>NZ_LWEY01001680.1:0-1337 GCF_001634935.1 Oleiphilus sp. HI0043
TGTGGTCTTGTGGTGCGGGCTTGGATTTGGCGCACCATAATGACGCAATATCTGATGCGGGTTGGCGGCGAGCGCATCTCTTTGGTGATTTTTATAGGGGGAGGATCTGATTATTTGAAAATAGATCTGTCCTTTTTAGGGTTGTGGGTTTCGCTGGCAGGGCGTGTTAGAATAGCTCTTTTGTTTGATGTAGAAAGAATGTCCCAGGCATTCCAAGGAGCGTTTGTTGCTTAGCCCTCAAGAAGTACTTAACACCATCCACGAACAGGTTAGTCAGATATTACCTGACGCCGGAAAGTCGGCTCAAGAGGATCTGACTGCGCAACTGAAAATTCTTATTAATGGTGTCATTTCCAAGCTGGATTTAGTCACTCGTGAGGAGTTTGAGACTCAGCAATTGGTGCTGGAAACAACACGCGCCAAATTGGAACAACTAGAAAAAGATTTTGCTGAATTAGAGAAAAAGTCAGCTTGATTTAATGACGAACAGATGGAACTTGTTCGTTCTTGCACTGTACTTATGCAGTGCTTGCACTACTGAGGGGCATAATGCTGCTGATCTAAAATGGCGCAATAGTTAATACAAAGCGTATTAATGAGGCGCTTTCCGGTCTACCTGATACAGCTCCTTACCTTCTTAAACAGATATGAACTTAGCAAAGGAATGCGATGTCGTTATCTATTATCTATACCCGGGCTCAGCTCGGTGTCGATGCACCTTTGGTGACAGTCGAAACTCATCTCTCAAATGGTTTGCCATCCCTAGCGATTGTTGGGCTTCCAGAAATGGCTGTTCGAGAGAGCAAAGAAAGGGTACGCAGTGCCTTAATCAACTCTGGCTTCGAATTTCCGAATCGGCGTGTGACCATTAACTTGGCGCCTGCAGACTTGCCTAAACAAGGGGGACGATATGATCTGGCAATTGCTATTGGAGTCCTGGCTGCGACAGGTCAAATAGACTCGGAAAAGCTTGGTGAAAGTGAGTTTATTGGTGAGCTGGCCTTAACCGGAGACTTGCGCCCGGTTGCCGGTGTATTACCCACGGCTATTGCCAGCGTAAAAGACGGCCGATGTTTATTTATCCCATATGGTAACGCTGATGAAGGGAAAATGGCTGGCAGCGATACAATTTTCCCCGCACGCCATTTGAGCGAAATTTGCCAGCACCTTAAATCACCCGGTGTTTTGCAAGCCCTTTCTTATGAAGAAATGATTTTGGAAGACGAAAAGCAGCCGGATATGGCTGATATTAAGGGTCAGTTCCAAGCGAGACGTGCTTTGGAGTTGGCAGCAGCTGGACGCCATAACCTATTATTCTACGGCCCTCCAGGGACAGG
>NZ_LWEY01001681.1:0-1034 GCF_001634935.1 Oleiphilus sp. HI0043
CTTACTCAGGGGGCGGGTAGCGTCGGTCAGATAGCTATTCGTTTGTCGGAAGATGGCGAGTTGTTGGAGGCTTGTTCATGAGTTCAGTGGCGGACAAGCTAGGTAAAGTTGCCGTTATTATGGGAGGAACCTCGGCGGAGCGCGAGGTGTCTCTGAAAAGTGGTCAGGCTGTCCTGGATGGCTTGCTGCGTAAAGGTGTTGATGCCTTCAAACTGGATTTTGGTGGAGAGATTGAAGACCTGGTCAAACACATGCCTTTTGACCGGGCATTCTTAGCGCTTCATGGACGTGGTGGTGAAGATGGCACGATACAGGGTGTTTTAGAGACCCTGAATATTCCGTACTCCGGTAGTGGTGTAATGGGCTCTGCCATTGGCATGGATAAGACACGAACTAAGTACCTTTGGCAGGGGATGAATTTACCGACACCTAAGTTTAGTTATGTAGAGAAGTTGAACCCGGAAATGCTCACCCGCCTGGTTTCATTGATGGGTTTCCCGTTGGCAGTTAAACCTTCTCGTGAAGGGTCATCGATTGGTGTGTTTAAAGTAAATAATCAGACACAGCTGGAAGCCGCAGTAAGTAAGGCTCTGGAAATGGATGAGCAAGTGCTTTTGGAGCAGTGGATAGAAGGTGATGAATATACAGTTGGCTTGTTGAATGGTTCGCCATTACCGGTAATTGGCTTAAAAACCAGCCATACCTTTTATGACTATGAAGCGAAGTACGAGTCAGATTCTACACAATATTTATTACCCTCAGGCTTATCTGATGAAGAAGAGCAGAGTCTGGGGAATTTGGCGGAAAGAGCATTTAGTGCCTTAGGCTGTTCTGGCTGGGGGCGTGTCGATGTAATGCGCGATAGCAAAGGGCGCTTTTGGTTGTTAGAAGTTAACACCATACCAGGAATGACCAGCCATAGTCTGGTTCCTATGGCCGCGAAAGCTTCAGGTTTAGAGTTTGATGATTTGCTACTGGAAATACTGAAGTCAGCAGTGACAAACAAGCGCTTAAGCAAGAACAATAATAATGAT
>NZ_LWEY01001682.1:0-932 GCF_001634935.1 Oleiphilus sp. HI0043
TTTAAAATAATGACCAAGAAAAAAGCTGATGCCGTCTCCCAATATGGCACCGAGAAAGCCCGATAATAAAAGCCACTCAATAGGTAGATTAATGTGACCTGCCAAGGCTGACACAAGAAAGAGCAGCAATACGCCGGGTACGATTACTCCTGCAAGCGCCAGAGACTCAATAAATGCAATAAGTAAAACAGCCACGAAAACCCAGTTTGGGTTTAGTTCAAGCCATGCAATAAGGGGTTGGAAATCAGATTCTGTCATTGTGCCGGGTGTAAGTGCGAATAGTATTGAAAGATGTGCCGGGGTAAACAGACTTAGCCTCGTTGGGTCACTTTACACACTAATGACAAGCGAGACAAATTGTCAGAAGTCTTGAGCTTTCGCCAATAGAGGGGAGAAAGCTGTAAACAACGAACTTGTCTGTTTAGTGACTATGCAGGCAGACGCGGTTATGGCCGTTTTTTTGTGCTTCGATCAAACCAATCTGAGCGTTCTCAATTAATTTCTTTGCTTCGCCATCTCGATCGCCTGAGCAGTCATCAGGTATATAGGTTGTGCAGCCCAGGCTAACCGTAATTGCATCAACCACTGGCCAGTTGCATTCCTCTATGGTGCGTCGAATTCTTTCCGCAATAACTAAAACGCCCTCTGAAGGTGTGCAAGGTAAGAGGAGGTAAGAGGTCTGCTTTCCATCAAAGTAGTCGCTATCTCCTGCGCGAATCATTGCTTTAAGTGTCTCTGCAAATCGAGCAAGAAGGTCGTTTGTATTTGGGAGACCGTGCATGTCTTGAATTTGAGGGAAGTAATCGACTTCAAGGGAAACCAGAGAAAGGGGTTTGCCTGTTCGGTCAGCTCGGCACATTTCTTTTTTAAGGGTATCTCTCAAATGGCGGTAGTTATAAGCTTTAGTTAGTGGGTCATGTATCTCAAGTTCT
>NZ_LWEY01001683.1:0-801 GCF_001634935.1 Oleiphilus sp. HI0043
ATTCTGCAAAGCACCCTGAACGATCAGTACGTTTATTTGGCAAAAGTAACCTTTTTGTCTGATAGTCAGGTGGTATTTGATCGTGTGAAATTCGGCTTCTTAATTATTGCAATTAATGCTTTGATGAAAAGTATTATTCTTTGGTGCCTGTTTTTATGGGTCTTTAAAGTAATGCTCTATAAACCTATGCAAAAGTTTGTAGGTGAATTGCATAGTATGGATTTTGATAGTCTTGATAAACGTCGTCTTAACCTTGGCCTGGAACATGATGATGAGCTACAGTCTCTAGAGAATAGCTATAACCAGATGCTCGAAACCTTACAGCAACAGAAGCAGGAATTTGTTGATGCGCAGCAAAGCTACCATCGAGAGTTAGAGCGGAAAGTTCATGAGAGAACTCACGAACTGGAGTTGGCGAATCAGCAGCTAAGTTTTTATGCGAGTACCGACCCGCTTACCTCAATCTATAATCGTCGAAAGTTCTTTGTTCTGGCTGAAAAATATCGGGCTTTAGCCTTGCGCAATAAGCATCCCTTATCCCTTCTGGCTTTGGATTTGGACCACTTTAAGCATATCAATGACGAATACGGGCATGCGGCTGGTGACGAGGTCTTGGTTAAGTTTACTTTGCTTGTTGGCCAGTTATTGCGTGAAAGCGATATCTTCGCTCGCTTTGGAGGAGAAGAGTTTGCGATCTTGTTAGAGAATACCTCCTCTGAAGATGCTGTGACGGTTGCGCAAAACATAATTGATGTGGTTGAAGGTCAATTATTTGAGTTTGAAGGTCATAATATTAAAGTG
>NZ_LWEY01001684.1:0-1121 GCF_001634935.1 Oleiphilus sp. HI0043
ACAATATTCGTCAAAATGAGGCGAAAAGGCGGCACCTTCAATTCATTGGTAAGCTAATGCGCGCAGAAGACGCTGAAGCGATTCAGTTCGCAATTGATCAGTTTGACTCCAGCAGTCAACGATATGCTCAAGAGCTTCACCAAATGGAGTCCTGGAGAGACCGTTTGATTAGCGGTGGAAATGATGTGCTTAGTAATTTTATTTCCGACAACCCTGATACAGACGTACAACACCTGAGAGCGCTCGTTCGCAACGCTAAGAAAGATCACGACCAGCAAAAGAATACTGGCGCGGGTAAAAAGCTGTTTCAATATATTCGAACGATTACTCAAGATATTGAGTAAAGCCAGCTAACTTGAAAATAGCGGCATCGCTGCGCGAATTTTATTCAAGCCTTTAAAATCCAAATTCGCACTACAAATACCAGCTCCTTTGCCGAGCTGGTTTAATATGTTTCCCCAAGGGTCGATGATCATACTCTGTCCCCAAGTTTTACGCCCACGGCTATGCTCTCCACCCTGATTTGCAGCAATAACAAAGCACTGGTTTTCAATAGCTCGCGCACGCAACAATAACTCCCAATGAGCTTGGCCGGTTTTTTCGGTAAAAGCAGAAGGTACAAGTAATATTTTTGCCCTTGCCCTACGCATGTCCTGATACATCTCTGGAAAGCGCAAATCATAGCAAATTGAAAATCCGATTCCGGCCTGAGTACCATCTTCGAAACTTATCGTTTCAACTACGGTTCTTTCACCGGGACAAAAGGTATCCGACTCACGATACTCGCCATGCTCATCACCGACCTCAACATCAAATAAATGTTGCTTATCATAGTAGGCCTGTACTTCACCTGAGATATTAATCAGAAGACTACGACTAAAATATCGTTGCTTCCCTTGTGAACTAAGTGAGAGCGAAGCGGGGAACGGCAAACTACCCAAAACCAGGTTGATAGAATTATTTTTGGCAAATTGACGAAAGGCTTCCAAATATCCTTCGAACTTTTCCTGAAGCTGGGAATTTAGTGCGCTGCCGAAATAAAGAAAGTTTTCAGGGAAAACAACTAGCTCACAATCAGAACCAGAAAATTCACGCTCGAGTACCTCCATCGCCAGCTTGAA
>NZ_LWEY01001685.1:0-892 GCF_001634935.1 Oleiphilus sp. HI0043
TTATCGTTTAGGTAAGGCCTTATCAACTCATCAGCCCGTTATCGTCATTATTGAACTTGGCGGAAACGATGGTTTACGAGGAACCCCGGTTAGGCAGATTCGTAATAACCTAGAAGCGATGGCAGTGATGTCACAAGAGGCTGGAGCCCAAGTAATATTGCTAGGCATGCAGATACCGCCTAACTATGGTGACCGTTATACCAAAGCCTTTGCGAATATATACTCAGACCTGGCATTGCAAATGGATCTATCCTTAGTTCCCTTCTTATTGGAAGGGGTTGCTGGTGTTGAAGGTATGATGCAAGACGATGGTATTCATCCGACGGAAAGCGCGCAACAAACGATGTTTGAGCACGTAGACAAAGTATTGGATACTTTGCTTTCAGCTAAATAAGTGTGGCAACAGGATGACTATTGAGTTCCGTTACGTCACCTCAATTGCTGAGGTGGGAGAGCAGGCCTGGAATTCCTTGGCAGGTGAGGGCTACCCCTTTGTGCGCTACCACTTTCTCGATGCCTTGGAAAAAACACAAGCGGTTGGTGGATGCTCAGGATGGTTGGTGCATCACCTCATGGCTTATCAGGGCGATACATTGGTCGCCGCTGTTCCTAGCTATGTTAAGCAGCATAGCTATGGTGAATACGTCTTTGACCATGCTTGGGCGAATGCTTACCATCAATATGGATTGGCTTATTATCCCAAGTTAGTTTCAGCCATTCCTTTCACCCCCATTACCGGTTCACGGATACTTATACGAGAGGGTATTGATCATAGCGCCGTGATTACGGCCTTGCATGACTTTGCTCCAAAGCATTGTCATGAGCAAGGCTACTCGGGTTGGCATCTGTTATTCCCTGGTTCAGAACTATCGACAGTCTTCAAGCCTCCGGT
>NZ_LWEY01001686.1:0-979 GCF_001634935.1 Oleiphilus sp. HI0043
CCTACTTTCAAAACATACCCTTCTTTATACCGAAATGGTGACTACTGGCGCAATTATCCATGGGGGTGCTGATCGATTTCTCAGGTATAACAATGAAGAACACCCTATTGCACTTCAGCTTGGTGGGAGTAAGCCGTCCGAGTTATCACGATGCGCAGAAATTGCCGCTCAATTTGGCTATGACGAGATCAATTTAAACGTTGGCTGCCCAAGCGACAGAGTGCAAAATAACATGATTGGCGCTTGCTTAATGGCTCACGCTGACCTCGTTAAGCAATGTATTTCTGCGATGAAAAATACTGTAGACATCCCGATCACTGTTAAGCATCGAATTGGAATAGATGAACATGATAGCTATGAGTTTGTTCGTGATTTCGTATCGAAAATCGCTGAGGACGGATGTAAAACTTTTATCGTTCATGCGCGTATCGCCATTCTTGATGGCTTAAGTCCAAAAGAAAACAGAGAAATCCCACCTCTAAAGTATGAATATGTCTATCGCCTAAAAAAGGAATTTAAGGACCTTGAAATCATTATTAACGGCGGAATAAAGTCTATCGATTCGTGCAAGCAACACCTTAAGCTAGTTGATGGAGTAATGGTTGGACGCGAAGCCTACCAGCACCCATGGTTACTTTCTAGCGTCGACGAACAATTGTTTGGAGCAAAACCCCATGGTAAAAGCCGTCACGACATTATTCACGACATGATGCCTTACATTGAAACACAGCTTAAAGGGGGTCAAAAGCTTCATTACATTACTCGCCATTTATTAGGCCTCTTTCATGGACAATCCGGTGGCAAACAATTTCGCCGGTATTTAAGTGAAAACGCATACAAAGATGGAGCCGATCTTAAAACGCTAGAACAGGCGCTTTCTCTTGTGCCTGAAAAATGATTGGGATTGTCATATTCTTAAGCTAAAAAGCTGCTATCGTTTATAGATATGGAATACAAAAAGGAAATCAGAAATCAATGG
>NZ_LWEY01001687.1:0-988 GCF_001634935.1 Oleiphilus sp. HI0043
CTTCTTCAATGACGCCATTCGCATCGGTTTTGAATATGAAGTTCAAGCTATTGATTGGTCGTCCTGCATCCCCTTGTGTACCTGAACCTTCAGAAGCAACCCAGAAACCGCCATCGCTGGCAACGGCTATACCTTCAGGGTCAATATTGACGCTGTTGTCATCATTGATCAGTAGCGCTAGGTCTGCTTCATCGAAAACACTGACGCGTGTTGCATCGTCAGCATCAACCGAATCATCTGCCAAAACGCTTCTGGAAATGGCTGCAAAGATATTATTGCTATCTTTGATTGTGACTTCCTGGTTCAGCTGAGCGGGTGTGGTGCTGACGTCAATACCGAAAATACGACTTTGACCATAGAAGCTGTCTTCGATGGAATAAAGCATGTTTTCATCTGTTGGGCTTGCTGCCAAACCAGATAGTGCGCTCCAAGGTATGGGTGTCTCATCGACTCGATTAGTTGACTCGATTGTTGGGTAGCTTGCATCTGCGCTAGAGCGCTGATAGATATTCAATGCCGCACGGAACTTATCACCACGATCATCTTTTTCACTGGCGACAACCAGTAGGTTTCTATCAGGGATAGCCAAGCCACCTTCAGGGCCCACACCCGCAGGTAGGGTTTGCTTGTATACAGGCTGCTCTGGGTTACTGACATCGTAAACAAATACTAGGTTAGCACGTTCAGAGTTGACGAATAAGTAAGGCGTACCACCGAAGCTAGCAACTTCGATATTCTCAGGCTCGTTACCTTTGTTTCCAGAACGAGCATCTGGGTAGTGGCCGAAGCGAACTGCCATGTGGTCCAGGTCGTTGCCGGAAGAGTAAACCACTTCACCTTGCTTGTTGAAGATTGTGAAGCCACGGCTGCCACCGTCTAAATCACCTTCATCGGCAGTGGCGAAATATTCAGTGTCAATCCAAGATACGCCATCAGGCTCACGAGGAATATCGTTTAAGCTCTCGCTTAATGAAATAATGGCGGCATC
>NZ_LWEY01001688.1:0-808 GCF_001634935.1 Oleiphilus sp. HI0043
TAAGCATCTTTTCGGGAGCGGCGATGTTTAAAGACCTTATGACAGGTTTGCACCATATGCTGAGCGACAGCACCGGGATTGTCAGTAATAATTTGATATTTCTCTTGTGCTTCTTCGCCAAGAGTTTGGCCAATAAAATCGTCAATCATCTTGAAATAGGCTTCGCTTTCTTTTCCGGCGGCAAAGACTAAAGGGAAGGGGGTCTTAGCGTTTTTGGGGTGAAGTAGAATGCCCAAAATATAGAGAATTTCCTCTGCCGTACCAACACCGCCAGGAAATACGATAACCCCGTGACCACAGCGCACAAAGGCTTCCAGGCGTTTTTCGATGTCTGGGAGTATAACTAGTTCATTGACGATAGGGTTTGGAGACTCGGCTGCGATAATTCCTGGCTCTGTAATGCCTATATAGCGCCGCTCTTCAAAATGCTGTTTGGCGTGGCCTATTGTGGCACCTTTCATGGGCCCCTTCATTGCGCCGGGGCCACAGCCGGTAATAATGTTTGCTTCGCGAAGGCCTAGTTGGTAGCCCACCTCTTTGGTAAATTCATATTCGCATCGATTGATAGAGTGGCCACCCCAGCAGACTATAAGCGGTGCTTGGGCGCCTTTGCGCAGCAAGTTGGCATTTCTAAGAATATGAAAGACTGCATCAGTGATGCCCTTGGAGTGTTCAAAGTCAAAATGCTGAGGGTCAAGCAGTTGGTTTTGAACGTAGAGCACATCTCTTAATACTGAAAAAAGTTGTTCCCGAATACCGCGAATCATCTTGCCATCAACAAAGGCTGAGCCAGGCGCATTTTCAATCA
>NZ_LWEY01001689.1:0-59756 GCF_001634935.1 Oleiphilus sp. HI0043
TTTAACTATGTATAATAACTATATATATAAACTAGGTAAAATAACTAGGTACAAATTTGTCTGGTTTTAAAAATAAGCTTCTAGGAAAGTAGTGCCATATGATTAGTAAAGATGAATTTGAAGATGAACTTTTCCAGAAAGATATTAGCGAGGAAAGAGTTGAGAAACTTTTAGCTGCAATAAAAGCTAATGAAAAACAGAATTCAGAAGAATCTTATTATGGCAAAAACTATGATGCTGATCTGATCGAGAAGAAGGATAGCGGGGATTATGGGATAGTTGATTATGATTTACCAAAGTACCATGCGCCAATATTAAATGTTGTGCTGCAATCAACTTTGTTTAGACCGATTAAAAGTGGAAGAGAGTCCGAGGAATTTCTAGATACTGGCGATGTAAGACATAACAAGGGGTTTAAATCTGAATACGCTATACACGGATCTGAGTGCAACTCAAAACTAGATTTTATTGTTTATGCAACCTTGTTGCGTTTAATTGATCAGACTGGATTTCAAAGCTTAATTATTTCTCCTAATGCCTTTATTCAAGAAATGGGTTTTGAAAAGAAAGTTAATAACACATCGTTCTTGGTGCGTCTGGACAAAGCTTTTAAGCGTTTGGAAAGCGTAGTGATAACTCTTACATCACATTGCCCAGAATCAACTATTGAGAAGAACTGCCGCGCGTTTGAATTGGTCAAGTCAGTTGAGGTAATCAAAGATGGACTTTTGGAGTTTAAGTTATCTAAAGATTTTTTCGAGGCTTATAGAGATAAAGAGCTATATCACCATCGAGCTATAGACATGAAATTCTTTTCGGGTATTGGCTTGGATACGGCTAGATCTTTATTTCTACTTTACGAATCATGGCATGATTCAAGTAAGGAGGTTAGTTTCGACTATTATGAGAGGGATAGACTGATTAAGCGTTGCAATCTAGAGACAGTTAGTAGAGATAACAATAGAACTGCGCGTTTAAAAGAGGCTCATGAGAAATTGATTGAATGTGGTTACTTAGCCCACTGCGATCATAATACAAAAAATTTCAAGACAACGTATTACGTTTATATCAATGGCAAGAAAACTGACCGACGATTTACAAAACCTAAATTGAGTAAAGCGGATATAAAACGTGCCGAAAAAGGGTGGGACTTGTCGTCGTAAGAATCCAATGCGCGCACTCTTGAAACAATAAAAATATTCTATAACTTGTATTGATACCAACTATAAAAATAAGAGGTAACAATATGAAAAAATGCAACGGAGAGATCTGTTTCTGCCAGCCGGGCAGTATCGTAGACTTTGCGATCAGCAATTCTGAAAATACTGACAGGCCACTCAAAGACTTCTTCGATGTGGGTAGCCATTGTCTTTTTCCCGCATAGGAATACCTATCACCTAATGACGTGATTTTATTGCTTTCCCACTTTCTTAAGCGGGTATCATTCAACGACGAAGGACTTATCACATACCTGCTTTCAAGAGCCGTTCTTCATCGTGTGGCTGACGAAATATCGGCCATTGATTCATGGCGCAGCACCATGGATGAATGTAATTAAAGATTTAAAAACACTGATTTGAAATAGAGGCGGATGGTTCAAAGCGGCTATACAGATATTTATCGCAATTTGGGCATTTGTGGTCAACATGCTCAGTTCCATACCATTCGTGCTTACAATTCAAACATGAGTAGGTGCCTTTAGCTGTTAGCTGTTTTTTTGTGGCTGCTATCAACTCATATTCAAGATGTTGTCTGGCAGCCTTGGCATTAGGGTGATAGAGCCAGCTTTTTAGATCGTTATCTTCTTCGATCAATGCTGTTAGCAATTTTGCTATTAGGTCAGGTTCGCTTGGCAATTTAGCATACTGGAACTTTAGGAAACCAATATCTACCTCTATTACACCTGCTTTTTCGTCATCTGGTTCTGGTGGTATGGCACGACCACCGTAGTAAAAGAAAAGATAAAGCGTGTAGCCGTTAATCTCTGTTTTTATGTCGGCGTAGTTCGACTCAGTAAATCGCAGGTCTTTAAACTGGTGTGGTGAAGTGACCTTTTTAGCTTTGGAGAATTCTGCGCGCTCACCAACGTAAACCTGAACATTTAATGCTGGGGTGGAGAGTGTCGATATTGCTCCATTGGTCAGCAGTTTGGAAAGATACTGCCTGCAACAGGACTCGAACGAAAGATCGCAAATTCGCTTTGGTTGAGTTGCGGGGTTTGGATCATGAGCGAAGTGCCATGCCTTTTTCTTTCCGTGGCGGGCGATGACACTTTGTTCGCAACTAGGACAAAAACAGTTGCAGTTTTTGCCCTTAGGAACATTGCCAACCTCAACATATTCTCCATTTTTGTCTAGAGCGAAAGGTATGTGGTTCATGCTTCTACTAAATCCTTGTTAAGCGTTGAAGACTCCATCAATTACCCACTTTATCAGACTTTAATTAGAGACAAAAAGCTAGATTAGGTACAATCTTTTTCAGGGAATATATTGAGCGAAATATTGAAGACCTCTACCATGAATTCGATTAAAATCGTCAAAAGAGTAGAGGTCAAACGTGGCAAAAAAAAGTGGTGACAAGTTTGTAAGTTGTTGATTTTAGGTGTCGAAAATGACGAAATTGACAGATTAAAAACTAATCAGAAATCTGTTTAATATACTGATAAATAAGGATTAAATGGTTTTTCTGCTCTCCCTTGACATGGTAGAGGTCGGCAGTTCGAATCTGCCTAGTCCTACCAATTTCCCTATTCGCTCCTTATTTTTATAGTTGTGGCATGTCGCGATCGTTCTAGCGATTTAAAAATACAAATTTTGGATAGCCTCCAAGTGCATAGCTAACCTCGTAAGTTGCTTCACCATTCAATTGCGATATTTCTAAACAAGGCCTCGGGAGAGATAGGTCGCAATCACCGTTGCTCAATATGTAATCTTTGTACGCTTGTATTGTAGTTGTCTGGAATAGGGAGTGGCGACCTGATAGATTTTGTTTGGGGAGTGTGAAGCTGCAGCAGTAAAAGGATAGCTCAGCGTTGGAGCTATTGTTTTTTGCTTCAGCGCAATATTTAACTGCGTGTTTTGGCGTTAGGTCTATTAACCTTGCAACCGGGTAGAATGTAGCGTTTGCAGAATCAGCGCTGTTATTCTTCACAACCTTAAGCTCTAAAGACACATTAATAGATTGTGGAATAAATATACCATGCGGCTTAAGTTGGTCTGCTAGGTTTGCCGTTATTTCTACTTGAGGCTCATGCTCAAGAGACTTCTGCATTGTTTCGCTGATGATAATGTCGAGTGTATCAGGGTGCTGGTATTCACAGGCATTAGCGTTGACAAGGTGACTGGAATACTTCGTTAATTCAAAGGCCTGTAATAGGCGTTCAACACTGTCAAGCGATTCTTGATGGATATCTAAAAAGTATGGTTCTATTTCATCAGAGCAAAACTGAGTTAGTAGCGGTAGTAGGAGCGTTGCGTAGGGCCCGCAGCCAGCGTAAAGAATTTTTATTGGCTGATCGATAGAGTTGGCTAATGTATCGCTTATAGCGGCATTGACAGCCTGAATGAAGGTTATGCTGCGCTGATGATCAAGTGTGCACTGAGCTGCTGCTTCCGAGCAAATAGCTAAGCCTTGAGGGAGGTATGAATCACTCGCCCATGCATCGAAGGCAGGAGATGCTGTTATACCGCCAAGATCACTACAGACCTTTGCATAGTCCTCTAAGGCTTTTGTTTTGTATGAATATGGCGACGACTTATCCAGGATAGCCTTCGTTATTTCTTCTAATTTGGAGCGGTTCATCGTTTGCTCTATTGCCGCTTAGATCCAGCCAAATAGAAAGTCCCATAAACTCCATGACTCTTTTTTCTCAAGCTCATTTTTTGCTTGTTCAAGTACGATGCGTTCTTGTTCTAAGGCTTTCTTTTCTTCTTCTAGCTTGAGTTTTTCTTGCGCTATTCGTTGTTCTTCAATACGGCGCTCTTCCTCAAGTCGTGCTTGTTCTTGCTGTTGCTGGGCTAGAAGCTGCTTTTCCTCTTCAAGCTTGCGTTGCTCTTGTTCTTTTTGCTCTTGAAGCCGCTTCTCTTCTTCTGCTCTTTGTTTAGCTAAGCGTTCAGCTTCAGCTTTTTTTGCGTGAGCGATGCGCTCGGCTTCGAGCTTCTTTTTAGCAGCTGCGTCTGCTTGGGCCTTTTGCTTCTCTATGTTGTTCTTTTTGACGCGTTTGCTAACCACCTTGGGCGGTGCTTTGCATTCGCCACGAGAAGGGTCTAGACGGCAGCGAATTTTCCAGAATAACTTCAGTGCGGTAGGGTTGTTGATCTGATCGTCTTGTAAGGCAAGTCTAATGCGTTTACTGAAGTGATCAATCTCATCCTTTACGAATTGATTAGTTTTAATCCAGTAGTGCTTGGGGATTTCCTCTTCGGCATCAACTACCATTTTGTTCATCGCTTTCATTCGTGTCAGCATGTAGTTTCGCATTTTATTCCCGAAATCCTCAGGGAACTGATCACGACGAGCAATGGTTTGAAGCATTCCGTAATATAGCCGGTAATCAATAATTCCTCCTTTATCTGCAAGACCCTCGTAAAGCTCAAAGGTGTTGTAGGCAAGAGCGGGCATGATCACAATATCAACTTCGCCGGTTTTAAATTTATCTGCAAAGTTTGATAGTGTTACCGTGACAGGTTTGGACTTAGATAAACTTGCAAATTTATACATTTGCGGATCATTATTCAAAATCGCAATCTTTTGACCAGAAAATTCGTCAATTGTGTCAATCGAGCGGTCTTTAACAAAGGCATACATCGAACCAACAGGGAAGGTTGTTACAACCTCATAATTGTTTTCGATCATCAGCTTGCCAGCCCTAGAGCGGCTTAGCGTAGCGATAGCAAGCTCAAGCCCTTTCTCTGAGTTAATTGCTCCAATTGCGTCCATTGTGCCGGCAAACTTAACAAACTGGCGCGACAGGATGCTCGTAAGAACGGCAGCCTCGCAGTTGCCAGCCTTAAATTGCTTAACAACATCGGTTTCTTCGGTGTAGGCGACAAATTTGAGCTTTAATCCCCAGGCTTGAGCTCGTGGAATAACGTCGGAATAAAATGTCATCACTGGGCCACTTCGGCCAACAGGATCCCAAACGCAGAACGTTTTAGATTCTAAAGAAAAAGCAGAGCTACTGAACAGGCTTATCAAGATGCAAAGAAATATAGAGAAGAGCTTCATACAGCACACCTCTGCTGAAGAGCTGGGCGGTATATATATGAATTCATGTGGCTGTTGAAAAAAAGCTGGCCAGTGAAATGACTAAATAGTCGAGTAGTCATTCGTATTCATCCTTGTTTAGAGCGTATTGTGGTGCATTATTTTTTGCTGGCAAAGCCTATCATAGTCCTTGGCTAGATAGGGTGAATCAGATAACAAAAATTATAATTAGGGGCAGAAAGGCTTGAATTGCTATCAACGTCCATGCTTTTGCAATTATATAGAAAATCCAGATGTTTCGTTTTATTGTCGAATTGTAAAATATTGTACAATATATGCTCAATTTACTGGTCGTGTTGATAAAGCTATGTTCTCATCTATATTAATAGAAACATTACGCAACATTGGTTCACGTATTACTCCCGCAGTTTGTTGCAAGCTTTAGACAATCGCTATGGTGATTTAGCTTGTCTTTAAGTAGTTGGAATACAGGTTCGTGCGAGAGAAAATGATGATAGGCGGGTAAAAATATGTACGCGACTCAACAAACAGAAAAAACGCGTCTAGGTGATATTCTTTTAGATAAAGGCCTAATAAACGAAACGCAGTTGAATGAAGCAATTGCTTCTCAGCAAGGCACTGATCTGCCCTTGGGTCAGATTCTCGTCGATAAAGGCTGGTTGAGTCGTAGACAGATTGACCAAGCTCTTAAAGTACAGAGTAAATTACGTAGCGCCATTGTTTCTTCGATTATTAGTTTATCTCCCTTGGCTTTGGTTGGTTGTGGCTCAGCAGCGACCTCTGACGAAGAACCTGTAGAAATTCAGCAAGTTGAAGAGCCTGGTGGGCAAGAGGCTCAGGGGAACAGTGAAGAGGCTTCCAACGATTCTTCAGATAATTCAAGCGATGCTGGAGATACTGGCGGCTCAGTAGTCGGTGGACAAGATGACAGTGGCTCTGACGACCAGCAAGCGGGCAGTGGGGAAAGTCAAAGCGGGTCGAGTGATTCTAGCGGTAGTGACAACGAAGGTTCTTCTGACGCTACTGACGGGCAGGAGCAAGAAGCGTCTCTCGGCGCTATAGAATTTAGCTGGGCTTATCCAAGTCAGCGAGCAGATGGTTCAGATTTCGAAGTTTACGAAATACAGGGCTTTAGAATCTATCAAGTTGCTGGTAACGGTGAGGTTGATACTGTTCATGAGGTCGATGGTCTAGATACCTCATATATTGTTACTGAGCTGGCCGATGGTGATTATCATTTTGCAATTACCGTTGTAGATACTGACGGCCTCGAAAGCGACTTATCCGACTCTATTTCTGTAACAATCTAATCGTCTTTTTTCAATAAAGCTCAGATTACCTGGATCTGAGCTTTTTAAGTTCTTTCAAAACAATTCTTAGTGGCTACGGCTACTTTTGTTTCCATATATCCTTGTTACTTGACTGGCTGCTTGACTGATTTCCGCGGGATTGCTTTTGAGTAGGGCGTCTTTTTGCTCTTCTAGGCTTATTTTTATCGGAGTCGGTCTTCGCCTGATTGCCGTGCTGCTCGGCTTTTGGCTTTTTGGGTTTCTTGGGCTTTTTTGCTTTGATCGGACGAGTATCTAGCTGGGATTCGGGTAGGGAGTGCACAGGTTCGAAGCCTTCGACCGTTCTACGTTGAATCACTTGTTTAGTTAACCGTTCAATACCTTTGAGTTCTTTAAATTCATCGGCACAAACCAAAGATATCGCTAAACCATCCGACCCCGCGCGGCCGGTTCTACCTATTCTGTGCACGTAATCTTCAGATACGTGAGGTAGCTCAAAGTTAACAACCTGAGGTAGCTGATCTATATCGATGCCGCGTGCTGCAATATCAGTCGCAACTAAAACTTGAATGACACCAGACTTAAACTCTTGTAGGGCTCGAGTTCGGGCACCTTGACTTTTATTGCCGTGAATCGCGGCAGCTTTGATACCTGCCCCTTCGAGAACTCTTGTTAGGCGGTTTGATCCATGTTTGGTACGACAAAAAACCAAAGTTTGTTGCCAGTTTTCTTCCTTAATCAATTGGCATAAAAGTTTTGATTTTCTATTTTTATCGACTGGGTATATCCACTGCTCAATTGTTTTTGCTGTTGTATTACTGGGACTAACTGAGACCTCAACGGGGTTATGTGTAAACTCTCTTGAGAGCATCTTGATTTCGTCTGAAAAGGTGGCTGAGAATAATAGGCTTTGCCTGTTCTTTGGAAGCAAGGAAATAATTTTCCGAATATCCCTTATAAAGCCCATATCTAGCATTCTGTCAGCTTCATCGAGAACAAGGATTTCGAGGTCTTCAAATTTCACTGCATTTTGAGAGTGTAGGTCGAGAAGACGTCCCGGAGTGGCTACAAGTATATCGAGACCTTTACGTAGCAGCATCATCTGAGGGTTAATCTTGACGCCACCGTAGACAACAGAAGAACGTAGAGGAAGGTGTTTCGAATACTGCTCAACACTTACGGCAATTTGTGCTGCGAGTTCTCTGGTTGGGGCGAGGATAACTGCACGAACTCGATTACCTTTTGGTTTTTCGCCTTTAACGAGACGATCTAGGATGGGCAATGTAAAACCAGCAGTTTTCCCTGTGCCGGTTTGTGCTGCTGCTAAAAGGTCATGGCCGGCAAGTACTTCAGGTATAGCTTTTTCTTGTATAGGGGATGGGGTTTTATACCCTAATTCTTCAATAGCTTTTAATAGTGGAAGCGAAAGACCTAAAGACTCGAAACTCATAAACTGCTCAACTGTAGGGGCTGTACAATAACAATACAGCCAAAATAAGGAGAGCGAGCTTATAGGATTCTAGTGGTTGGCGCTAGTATTGTTTTTGAGCGATAGCTGTTCACGATGTTTAAGAAATCAAGGCATAAACTCCTGATTGATCTTGTCGATCGAGCCATCCCGGTACTGACGTGGTCTAATAGATATGACCAGTCCAGTTAAGACATAATACGTCCTAACTGGAGAAGGTAAATTGAATACACGAAAAAAATATTCCCAAGAATTTAAATTGGACGCGATTAGTCTGGTGCTTGATCAAGGCCACACTAGGACAGAGGCAGCCCGTAGCCTGGGTATTAGCGCACAGGTACTGGGGCGTTGGATAAAAGAATATCAAAACGATTCAGGCAATGCTTTCAGAGGCAATGGCAAGCTTACGTCAGAGCAAGAAGAAATTAGAAGACTTAAGGCGCAGGTTAAGCGCCTTGAAATAGAAAAGGAAATACTAAAAAAGGCGACGGTCTTCTTTGCCAAAGAAACGAAGTGAAGTATGACTTTATCACTCAACATAAGAAGACCTGGCCGGTTGACCTGATGTGTCAGCTATTTGGAGTGAAACGAAACAGTTATTATAGCTTTGCCAAGCGCAAGCGTAGTCAACCAGATGACCCGGATCATCAGGAAATGCTTGATTGGATAACGGATATAGCAGAGTCCAGCGACCACACTTATGGAGAGCGCAGGATGAAGAAAGCATTGAACATTTTGGGTTATCCAGTAAGTCGAGCTAAAACAAAAAAACTGATGAATGAGGCTGGTGTGAAGGTGCGCCACAAGAAGAAATTTAAAGTGACCACTAATAGCAATCATAAGAAGCCTGTTTATCCAAATCGCTTAAAGCGAGAGTTTGATGTTGTTCAACCTAATCAGGCATACGTCGCGGATATTACATATATCTGGACTCAAGAGGGTTGGCTGTACCTAGCTGTCGTGATTGACTTGTTTTCACGGAAGGTTGTTGGCTGGAGCATGAGTTCACGCATGAAAGCGAGTCTGGTTTGCGATGCGCTTACCATGGCAATTTGGCAGCGGCGACCGAAAGCAGGCTTGATTCATCATTCGGATCGTGGCTCTCAATATGCGAGTGATGCCTTTAGAAGGTTATTGGATCAACACGGCATCCAAGGAAGCATGAGTCGGCGTGGCGACTGTTGGGATAATGCGGTAGTAGAAAGCTTCTTTGGAAGCCTGAAGCAAGAGCGCGTGCAATGGCGAAGTTACCAAACTCGCTATGAGGCACAGCAGGATATTTTGGATTACATATCCATGTTTTATAACAGTCGGCGGCTGCATTCTTACTTGGGCTACATGAGCCCGAATGAATACGAAGCTCAGGCAATTGAAATGAAAAAAGTATCTTAACTGGGTTGGTCAAAAATGCTAGACCACGTCATTGAGCTTTGGGGTGGTACGGTTGATGTTGATGGTCTGTACATCTACAACGCAGGTGATGATTCAATCGATACTGACCAGGGTTATATCGGCACTCTTTCAAACGTTTACGTTCAGCAAGTTGTTGTTGATGATGAGATTGACTCACGTGCAATCGAAGCTGACTCGCACAGCACTGACGATGCAGGCACACCAATTGCTAAGCCAACGCTTGAAAATGCAACACTAGATACAATCGGTCGCGCTATTCGTCTTCGTGAAGGTACAGGCTACGTATTTAACAACGTACAAGTTAATGTTAAGTCTTCAAGTGCTGATGCATCACTAATTGGGACACAGGTTGATGACGGTGAAGGTGGTACTGAAGAGTACACTGAAGCTGATTACATTGCAGACATCGCAGCAATCCGTGTAAGTGATACTGCTGTAACTGGCGATGAAATTGAAACAGCAGGTGCTGGTATCGCGATCAAGAATGACGCAGTTGAGTTAGTGATTGATGATGCTGTAACAGGCGACATCGGTGCTGACGGTATCATCACTAGTGGTAAGGGTATCTATCGTGACGAAGGTACACGTGAAATTTTCCGTGCACTTGGTGATGTACATGAAACAGTCGGTGTTTCTGGTGATATGGTTGACGAAACATATCTAGACTCTTCTGGTGTAGCATTTGCTGCAGAAGTTGATGCTGACAACGCTGTAACTGGTGTTGATTTGAGCATCTTCGAATGGGCATTGGCAGAGGTTAACGATCAGGCTGTTTCAGTTATTAGTGGCGACATCACAAGCGATACAACACTAACTAGCGATAGCTTGTATGCAATCACTGGTGAAGTGAATGTTGTTGACGGTGTTACGCTTACTATTGAAGCTGGAACAACACTTTTCGGTGCTTCAGGTAACTCTTACCTAGCGATAAACCGTGGTGCAATGATTGATGCTCAAGGTACAGAGTCAAACCCAATCATCTTTACGTCTGCTCAAGACGTTGCTGGTCTTAATACTGGTGACGAGCAGGGTCAATGGGGTGGCTTGACTATCCTTGGTCAATCTACCAACAACAAAGGCGAGCGTACTTATGAAGCTGGTACTCAGTCTTATGGTCCTGACGCTGGTGTAACGATTGCGGACGATAACAGTGGAACACTGACTTACGTTGCGATCAAATACTCTGGTTATGAAGTAGAAAAAGACAAAGAGCTTAACGGTCTTTCTCTTGGTTCTGTAGGTTCAGGTACAACTATCGAGAACATCGCAATCATTGGTTCTGCGGATGATGGTATCGAGCTTTGGGGCGGTACAGTAAGCGTCGACGGTTTGTATATCTACAACGCTGGTGACGATTCAATCGATACCGACCAAGGTTATATCGGTACACTTTCAAACGTTTATGCTGAGCAGAACATCGTTGATGACGAAACTGGTTCACGTGTAATTGAAGCAGATAGTCACAGCACCTCTACTGATGGTGACCCTAAAGCGCAACCTACTCTTGAAAACGCAATCTTGAAGTCAGTTGGTCGTGCAGTTCGCTTGCGCGAAGGTACAGACTACGTGTTCAACAATGTTCAAATTTTGGTTGAGTCTTCATCAGATGCAGACGTTGAGGCGATCCGTGTAAGTGACACTGGTGTTGATACTGATACTCGCGCAACGGTAACAGGTGCAGGTCTAGCGATTAAGAACAATGTAAACGCTAGTGCTGACCTGTTCACTGCAGGTTCTGAAGCTCGCTTCACTGTAGATGCTGGTAGCACGCTTTATACAGACGATGATACCTCTTTGACTATCACTGAGTACGATGCGAGCTGGGCTGAATAATCCCGCTTAAGTCTAAAAGTGTAAGGTCTTAGGAAGTTTAATGACAGGGATGTTAAGTCTAACTACAAGGAAGTAGTTGGACTTAAATAAATCAAAAGGCCCGCTGTGTAGTGGGCTTTTTATTTTGTAGGTATAAATTTAGCCACTCAGTTATTCGGCTCTTAAATAATGGAAGTATAGATTTGTTTCAAGTTGAATCCAAAAAGCGTTCAACCCTTATTAAAGAACGTTGTATTACTGCAACTCTCGCGATCTCAGCCGCAATTGCCATTGTTACAACTATTGGTATTTTGTTTTCTATCCTGTTCCAGGCGTTAGAGTTCTTTCAATTAAAAAGCCTTTGGTATTTTATTACAGGTACCGAGTGGCACATGAGCCATGGAGAAAGCTCCTTCGGTGCAGTACCGATTTTCGCCGGTACCTTCATGATCACAATTATTGCGTTAGCGGTATCGATACCCATTGGCTTGGGTAATGCGATTTATATGAGTGAATATGCCTCATCAGCTCAGCGAAAAATATTGAAGCCCTTGCTCGAAATTCTGGCGGGTATCCCGACTGTCGTTTATGGCTTCTTTGCTGCGTTGACAGTGGCTCCAGCTATCGTGGCAATAGCAGAACAGTTTGGTGTCGATGCTGCTTTTAACAGCGCACTAGCAAGCGGCTTGGTGATGGGCGTTATGATTATTCCGGTCATTTCATCCTTGAGTGATGACGTACTTCGTGCTGTACCAAGCAGTCAACGCAATGCCGCCTATGCGTTAGGTATGACGCAAAGCGAGACGATCAAAAATATAGTTTTACCCTCTGCGCTTCCGGGTATTATCTCAGCCTGTTTGCTTGGCTTTGCTAAAGCGATTGGTGAAACCATGATTGTGGTTATGGCTGCCGGTCTTAGACCAAATTTGTCGTGGAACCCTTTAGAAGATATGACCACCGTAACAGTGAGAATTGTTGACTCCCTTGTCGGGGATCACGCCTTTGACTCACCGCAAACGCTTTCGGCTTTTGCCTTAGGCTTGGTCTTATTTGTGATCACATTGATTCTCAATATGGTCTCGTTGTCCCAAATCCGTAAGTTTAAAGAAAAATACAAGATAAGCAGGCTATGACTTCAAAACAGAATTCTAACCCTTTTTACGACCCGACCTTAAGTAAACGGCATCGTGCCTCGCGATTTTTCAAACTTTTCGCAAAGAGCTCCGTCGTATTTACTCTGTCGTTTCTGATCTTCTTCATGGTCGATATCCTTAGTACTGCTGCGCCTGCTGTGAAGCAAGCTTATGTGCAAGTTGAAGTAGAGTTTTCTGAGCGAAATGCTAAGTCCACGCGTCGCGCCATTCCAAAAGGTTATCGCAAAATTGTAAGTAGGGCTTGGCTACGTACGTTAACAAAAACCATGCGAGACCAGCCTGAATTGATGGGTACAAGCCAAACAATGTGGGCATTGGCTGATGACCAGGTTGACCAGTATTTAAAAGGTCATCACTATAACCTGAAAGAAAAGCAGCTTGCCCTAGTCGATAAGTTGAAAGAAGAAGGTAAGTTAGAATTACGCTGGAATAGTGTTTTCTTCAGTAAGGGTGACTCTAAAATGCCAGAGAATGCCGGGATACTGTCTGCCATCGTAGGCTCGGTACTGACCTTGTTAGTAACAATGGCCTTTGCTTTCCCGATTGGTGTGATGACGGCAATTTACCTGGAAGAGTTTGCATCCGACAACCGCTTTACCCGTTTTGTTGAAGTGAATATAAACAACCTCGCGGCTATTCCTTCAATATTATTCGGCCTACTAGGCTTATCAGTATTTATTAATTTATTTGGTCTGCCAAGAAGCTCGCCATTAGTGGGCGGTATCACTTTAGCGCTAATGACATTACCAATTATTATTGTCAGTTCTCGTGCTGCACTCAGAAGTGTACCCGAGTCAATTCGCCATGCAGGTTATGGTTTGGGCCTTAACAAAATTCAAGTTGTCAAAGACCACGTTCTACCCATTGCGCTACCAGGCATCTTGACCGGTACGATAATTGGCATGGCGCAAGCCATGGGGGAAACCGCTCCATTAATCATTATTGGAATGATTGCATTCATCCCAGATTCACCTTCGTCGATCATGGAGGCTGCGACGGTACTGCCGGCCCAGATCTTTACGTGGGCGGGTATGCCTGAACGTGCATATGTAGAAAAAACAGCAGCGGGCATTGTTGTCATACTGTCGATATTAATCACACTGAACGCTGCAGCTATTTACCTAAGGAAGAAGTATGAAATCAAGTGGTAATAACATAAAGATCGTCGCTGAAGACTTAAACCTTCACTATGGTGATCACCATGCTTTACATGGTATCAATATGCAGGTGCCAGAGAATAATATTACGGCCTTGATCGGGCCTTCGGGTTGCGGTAAATCGACATTTTTGCGCTGCCTAAACAGAATGAATGACCTGATCGACATCGTTGATATTGCCGGAAGAGTAGTCATTGATGGTAAGAATATATATGACAAAGACGTAGACGAAGTTTCGGTAAGAAAGCGTGTAGGAATGGTGTTTCAGCAGCCAAACCCTTTCCCAAAGTCTATCTACGAGAATGTTGCTTACGGACCAATTAAGCATAGCCAGGTTAAAAAGGGTAGTACCGAATGTGATGACTTAGTTGAGCGTTCTCTTATATCGGCAGGTCTGTGGAATGAAGTTAAAGACAAACTGCATTCCCCTGGTACGAGTTTGTCAGGTGGTCAGCAACAAAGACTTTGTATTGCCCGAACGATAGCGGTTAAGCCTGACGTTATACTAATGGACGAACCTACCTCAGCACTCGACCCGATCTCGACACAAAAAATCGAAGAGCTAATGCTTGAGCTAAAGAAAAGTTACACGATTGTAATTGTGACGCATAACATGCAACAAGCACATCGTACTGCCGACATGACTGCTCACTTCCACCTAGGGAAGCTAATGGAGTTTGACCAAACGACAAAAGTTTTTGAATCGCCAAGTAATCAGGTAACGCAGGATTATATCGGTGGGCGGTTTGGCTAACTGTTAGAAATAGCGCCGCATAAATGCAAAAAAGGCCAAGTAAAATATTTACTTGGCCTTTTTCGTTTAGCTTATTTAGCTAGAAAGCACTAGCCGCACTTGCTATCACCGCAGTTCAAGCAAGTCTGGCAACCATCCATAACGATCACCGACTTATTGTGGCACTTCTTACAAAGCGTCGCGTTAGCAGGGAATGGGTTATCTTCAGGTGGCTCTTCAGTGTTAACGTGAGTAGCGCTGCCTTCCTTTTCGAACTGGGCTTTCTTTTCAGCAAGAATCTGCTTTGTATGATCGCTCATTTCTTCAGACTTGATTAGACCGATAGTCTTCATGTGCTTCTCGACTACAGAGCTAATCTCGGCTACTAATGATGGCATATAGACGCCACCTTTCTTGTAGTAACCACCGTTCGGGTCATAAACTGAAGATAGCTCTTCGATCATGAAGGTGATGTCGCCACCTTTACGGAAGACGGCAGAGATAACGCGAGTTAAAGCGATTACCCACTGATAGTGTTCCATCGACTTAGAATTAATGAAGACTTCATAAGGTCGTCTAATTTCGTGGTCAGTATCTTCATTAAGAATGATGTCGTTAATAGTAATATATAACGCATGCTCAGATACGGGTGGTTTAATTTTATAAGTTGAGCCGAGAAGATAGTCTGGTCGTTTAATCGACTCATTCATCTCTACTGGAACAACCTTTGGCGTGTTGTCTACAACATGCGCTTTATCACCGGAGTTGTCTACTTGATAACCGACGATTTTCTTTTCAATTTTAATTGCCATAATTTTTTACCTATCAATCTGCTACATAGTGAAGGGTGCTTAGTGTATTGCTCACTATGTCTAGTATTTTCCGTAGGTACCTTCTTTCAATGCGTCGAATAAGTTCGCTGCTGAATGAATTTCACCGTCGTATTCTATTTCTTCGTTACCTTTCGCTTTTACTTTTGTACCATCTTCTAGCGTAAATTCGTAGATGGTGTTCTCAAGATCAGACTCTTTCACCAATACGCCCTGGAATGCTTCAGGGTTAAAGCGGAAAGTTGTGCATCCCTTCAAGCCTTTCTCGTACGCGTACATGTAGATATCCTTGAATTCCTCATATGGGAACTCTGTAGGAATATTTGCAGTCTTCGAGATTGACGAGTCAACCCACTGTTGAGCTGCCGCCTGAATGTCTACATGTTGCTTAGGCGTTACGTCATCTGCCGAGATAAAGTAATCAGGTAATTGTGTCTTCGGGTCAGTAGAAAACGGCATTGCATCAGCATTGACGAAATGACGGTAAGCGAGAAGCTCGTATGAGAATACGTCTACTTTTTCTTTCGTCTTCTTGCCTTCACGAATAATGTTTCGTGAATAGTGATGAGCAAAACTAGGCTCAATACCATTACTTGCGTTATTGGCAAGTGAAAGCGAAATGGTACCCGTTGGTGCGATAGAAGTGTGGTGAGTAAAACGAGCACCTTGTTCGGCTAATTTTTCGATTAGTTCCGGCTCATGCTCACCAACTTTCTGCATGTAACGGCTGTATTTTGCGTGAAGTACTTTACCTTTTACTTCATCGCCAACCTGGTAGCCTTCAGCTCTCATTTCAGGGCGTTTAAGAAGCATCTCCTCATCAACGATGAAGGTCTCTTCCATGATTGGCGCAGGGCCTTTTTCTTCTGAAAGCGCTAGGCCTTGTTTCCAGCCTTCAATAGACATCTCACGGTTTACCTTTTCAGTAAACTCGATTGACTCAGGTGAGCCATAAGCCATCTTAAGCATGGTGCAGGTAGAGCCAAGACCCAGAATTCCCATACCGTGACGGCGCTTGAAGTTAATTTCGTTACGCTGGCCAATTAGCGGAAGGCCGTTGATCTCGACAACGTTATCAAGCATGCGCGTAAAGATGCCCACAGCTTTTTTATACTTTTCGAAGTTAAAAAAGGCTTTGTCAGTAAATGGACGCTCAACAAATTTGGTCAGGTTCACCGAGCCTAGCAAGCAGCTGCCATAAGGTGGTAGAGGTTGCTCGCCGCATGGGTTGGTTGCGCGAATGTTTTCACAATACCAGTTGTTGTTCATCTCGTTAACTTTATCGATAAGGATAAAGCCTGGCTCAGCGAAGTCATAGGTAGACGTCATGATGCTGTCCCAGATGTACTTCGCTTTTACAGTGTTATAAATGCGACACGCTACCTGACCTTCATCATTAGTAATATAGCTTGTTTTAACTGGGAAGCTACGAAATACGAATTGGCTCTCATCACTTAGGTCAAGATTGTCTTCTTCAACTTCTTCAGCAGTAACAGGGAAGGATAGCTGCCAGTCAGCGTCATTCTGAACCGCTTTAATGAAGTCTTCGGTAATTAGTAATGAAAGATTGAACTGACGTAGTCGGCCGTCTTCACGTTTTGCACGTACGAAGTCCAGAACGTCAGGGTGGTGTACATCAAAGGTCGCCATTTGCGCACCACGACGCCCACCAGCAGATGAAACGGTGAAGCACATCTTGTCAAAGATATCCATGAAAGATAGAGGGCCTGAAGTGGTTGCACCTGCACCAGCAACGTAAGCACCTTTAGGGCGTAGCGTTGAAAACTCATAACCAATACCGCAACCAGCTTTAAGAGTTAGGCCTGCTTCATGGTTTTTGAGCAAGATATCATCCATTGAATCGAACACAGTACCCGAGACAGTACAGTTAATGGTTGATGTTGCCGGCTTATGCTCGCCTGCGCCGGCATTAGACATGATTCGGCCGGCTGGAATAACGCCGTTTTCTAGTGCCCACTTGAAGTCGTTGTAGACGGTTTCTCTTTTGCCCTCTTCTTCTACAGATGAAAGCGCTTTGGCAACACGCTCATAGGTAGCGTCAATGTTTTGATCGACGGCCTGACCAGTTTTAGTTTTTAGCTGGTACTTAGTGTGCCAGATATCTTGAGAAGCGTCTTGCATTGGTAATGGAGAGACAAGTGGTTCAACTTTGGCGTTCATGTATGACCTCTATCTGGAATATCATTTTTTCAGTTGTTATTAATAGTAGGCTAAAACGGCTGAGTTAATGCTGATTAGCGCTTCTATATATAGTGTTAGTTTGGTACATCACTTTACCGCACACTGTTTCTAGCTTTAGTGGCATAAGCCGCTGACATCAAAGCTTGTTCAGTATGTAAAAACCCGAAAAAGGCTGGTCCATTGGGGGCTAATACTGTCCTTATTACATCAATATATAGGGGGCGTTTTGTTTTAGTATCCACTACATGTTGTTGTGTATGCGGGAAGTATAACACTATATTGTGGTGTGTGAAGTTTCTTTTCCGATTTTTTTATTGTGTAAATATCAAGGTGGTCGAGACTGGTTTGTCAATACTTTGGGGCGATAAAATATGAGGAAAAGGAAGGTGCTTGTATTTATGGGCTTTGCAGAATTAGTGCTTACTTATCTTTTTATGTTAGCACTAGATATAGTGTTTTGTTATAGGCATCTCAGTCCTAGATCTGTAAGCGGAATGTGTAGGTTTTGCTAATACTAGAGGCGAACTAAATGAAGGCGCTAAGATATAGCGCCTTAAATTCGGTTTGCTTTTTAATCGCCTTTTTGTTCAGACTGACATGCCTGTACGGCCGTTAGTGCAATGGTAAAGACGATATCTTCTATTAATGCGCCACGAGATAAGTCGTTAACAGGTTTGCGCAAACCTTGTAGCATTGGGCCGATACTGATTACATTGGCGCTACGTTGTACAGCTTTGTAGGTGGTGTTACCAGTATTTAGATCTGGGAAGATAAAAACGGTTGCTTGACCGGCCACCGGGCTGTTCGGTGCCTTTTTCTTGGCGACACTTTCAATCGCCGCCGCATCGTATTGGAGGGGGCCGTCAATTACGAGGTCTGGCCTTAAGTTCTTAGCGATCTCAGTAGCTTCACGAACTTTGTCGACGTCTGCGCCGGTGCCGCTTACACCTGTGCTATAGGAAATCATGGCGACTTTGGGGTCAATGCCAAATGCTTTGGCTGAGTCGGCACTTTGTATCGCAATATCGGCCAGCTGTTCGGCATTCGGGTCTGGGTTGATGGCGCAGTCACCATATACAAGTACTTGGTCGGGGAGGCACATGAAGAAAACTGAAGACACTACCTTGGCGCAATCGTTTGTTTTAATCAACTGAAGCGCGGGGCGCACAGTGTTGGCTGTTGTGTGAACAGCTCCTGATACAAGCCCGTCAACTTCATCTAGCGCCACCATCATCGTTGCGAGTACGACATTGTCTTCTAGCATTGCTCGCGCCATTTGGTGACTCACGCCTTTATGCTTTCTGATCTCTGTCATTGGGATGACATAGCGTTCACGTGCTTCGTCAGGGTCGACGATCTGAATATCACTCGAAAGCGTAACACCCTGAGCACTTGCGACCGCCTTAATTTCATCGGGCTTCCCGATTAGTATGCACTGAGCTAGTTCTCGCTCATGGCAAGCAATAGCGGCACATATCGTTCTTGGTTCATTGCCTTCAGGTAATACGATCGTCTTAGCTGCACTGCGCGCATTTTCAGATAATTGATAGCGAAATGCCGGCGGAGAAAGGCGTGTTGCGCGTTCTTTATCGCAGTGTAGCTTGAGCCAGTCTATATCCAGATGGTCGGCAACTGTCGTCATTACCTCATCCATTCTATTTAAATCATCTAGCGGAACTTTGTTTTCAAGCTTGGATAATGCGACGGCGGTTTCAAAGGTGTCATGATGCGTACTAAGCAGTGGTAAGCCGTTTTGAAGTGCCGGGCGGCAGAAGTCGAGAATACTTTCGTCGGGTTGGTAGTTGCCCGTTAACACGATGCCCGCTAGAGGAAGGCCATTTTGTACCGCCATTCCAGCAGCAAGTAGCACGTCACTCCTATCGCCAGGGGTTACCAGCAGGCAGCCTGGGGTTAGGGCACTGATGAGATTGCTAACACTGCGCGCGCAAATGGCGATCCTCGTAACCCTTCGGGTACGCAAAATCTCCTCGTTACCCGTTCCGGGTACAACCTTCATTTGTAGCTCATTTGCGATATCAAAGACTCGCGGCGCCTGTAAAGCCGGTACAAGCGGTATCTGGCCTATAGAATGAAAACTTTCACTAAGCACTGTGGATGCTTCTATTAAGGTGCTGGTGCTGAGTAGTTGTTGGCAGTTTTCGACCTCTGTTGCTTCGGTGAGCGAAATCGCATCATCGTGCAGTTGTTTGGCGTTTTGTGCGCAGCCTACTTTATTCAAAATACAGCCAATGACACCGGCTTTAATTGAGGAGAATAGGCTCAAGGATGTTTTTAGGTGGTCATCGAAGGTATCAACTGAACAATTGCTTGGCAAGGAGGTCATTGGCACAAGCAGAATGATTTCTGCGTCGAGACTGTTTGCCATTTCCTTATTGAGCACGCTGGTATGAGCTTCGTCTGTTGTTGGAACAATTCCTTCAATGATTATTACGTCGTACAGCTTTTTTATCTTATGGAAGTTTTCGATTACTTCTTCCATAAGAAGGTCTTTGTCGCCGCGTGTAAGGTAATCTTGTGCTGTCTTCAGTGGAATAGGCTTTGGGCTGTCTATATGATTGATTGCATTAGCAAAGTGGACAGAGTGATCGGGGTGACTTTGGGTAATTTGTGTAATCGGCTTAAAAAAACCAACTCTTACACCTATCTGGTCAAGCGCTCTGAGTAGGCCAAGGCTGACGGATGTTAAGCCGGCATTTTTAGCGGTTGGTGCAATAAAAAATGACTTAGACATATTAGACTTTCCTTAAATCTGTTCTCAAATATTCTAAGGGTTTGAGAGCATAATGGTTCGTTGCAATAGCTGGTAGAAGTGGCCGCATAGCATTTGTTATATTAGCGATAGAGTGTCTTCTACAATCATAGCTTCTTCGTCAGTTGGGATGACGAGTACCGGGATAGATTGGTCTTCATGAATAGAAAGCCCGTTGTAGCATTCGTTACGTGAAGAAGGCTGATTGTTTGCTGCATGGTTAATAGTAAAGCCGAAAATTGACAAGTGTTTGACAATATTTTGCCTAACGACAGCTGAGTTCTCGCCAATTCCACCGGTGAACACCAGTGCATCTATTTGTTCTAGTGAGGTCATCATGCCGGCCAGGTGTTTGGCCGCTCTAAAGCAAAATACCTCCAAAGCAAGTTTGCATTGGGTATGACCTTCATCTGCCTTCTCACAAATTGTGCGCATATCGTTGCTCAGCTCAGATATACCGAGTAAACCGCTTTGCTTGTTTAGGAGTTCGGATATCTCCTCGGGTGAGTAATTCTGACTGATTAGAAAGTCAAAAATACCTGGGTCGATGTCGCCAGATCGGGTGCCCATTACAAGCCCTTCAAGTGGGGTCATGCCCATACTTGTATCAGCGCTTTTACCGTTTTTTATTGCCGCAACACTTGCGCCGTTACCCAGGTGAGCGGTAATAATGTTTAGCTCTGGCAATGACTTATTTATCGTTTCAGATGCACGCTTAGCAATATAGCGGTGACTGGTACCGTGAAAACCATAGCGGCGAACATTATGTTCAGAATAAAGCTTGTAGGGTAGTGCGTAAGTATAAGCTTTGGCTGGCATTGTTTGATGGAATGCCGTATCAAATACTGCAACTTGTGGGAGATTAGGGTGCAGCACTTGTAAGCTCTCGATACCCACTATATTGGCTGGATTATGCAATGGAGCAAGGGGGATGCAGGCTTTGATCTGCTCAAGTACTTGTTCGCTAATCACAACAGATTCGCTAAAGATATTACCGCCGTGAACAACTCTATGTCCGATGGCCTTGAGTTCTTCTTTGATTGGAAAGTGCCGAGCAAGTTTCTCTATTGCTGCTTGTAGGGCAAGCGCATGGCTGTTGCCAAGTTCCGAAGATAGGTTTAATAAGAGGGTTTCTTTCTCACCTGAGTGCTTAACAGTAAGTTTGCCTTCTGTCTGATTAAGCGACTCTGCCAAGCCTTCTGCGAGAAGGCTTGTTTCAGGGTGGGTTGAGTAGAGTGCAAACTTTAAAGATGAACTGCCACAATTGATAACAAGAATAAGGGAGTTAGCCATGCTAAATAAACGTTTCCTAAGTTTATTGGGGTGGCCTGAGTACTAATTCTCTGCAGAAATTTCCAAGGCCCTTCGAGATGATTCGAAATAGATCTCATTGATTTGTTTAGCATTTAACTCGAATTTGGCTAATGCTGTCCAGTCTAACTTTTGCCATTCAGACTGTTCAAAGGCAATTGTGGTGGATAGGGCAAGTCCGGCATTACCTTTTAATAGAGTGAGCGCATCATTTATTCCCGGTGCTAATGAAATATGAGAGACGATATCGCTTAGTGATTGATCAAAAAATGCATCAAGGCAAGAAAGCAGGCCGACGGTGTAAAACTGGTCTTTTAGGCTTGGTTCAATATATTCCGATAGCCTTTCACACATTAGTGCACGTACCAGCGCCATATAGTGCAGCGCTTCGGGCTTGTCGTCCAACTTGCTTAATGCCAGCAAGCTGGCCCAGCTCTTAATTTTATCTATGCCCAGTAAGGTGACAGCCTTGTGAATAGAGTCTATGGTGTTGCTTCGTTTAAAGGCGGCGGAGTTAATAAGCTTGAGTAGCTTGAAGCTTAGTGCCGGGTCTCGGGAAATGATGGAGGTTAAGCCATCCATATCAATCTCGGGTGCTTGAATTTCAGAAATTAGGTTAATTATTGTCATTTTTCCTGCAGCGATTTTCTTACCTTTAATTATCTCGGGCTTGGATAAAAAATAGCCTTGGAAGAGGTCGCAGCCAAGTTCGTGGCAGCGCTTAAATTGCTCAGGTGTTTCGATCTTTTCCGCCAGAAGAGTTACGTCATGCTGCTTAAGGTTTTTAATAGTTGCCTGTAATTCATCATCGTCCATTTCAGGTAGTTCTAGTTTAATAATGTCTACCAGTGGCAATATGCGTTGATAACGTTCATCCATAATAAAGTCATCAAGTGCTAGCGTGAAACCGCGTTGTTTAAGCTTTTTTAGGCTGGAAACAACCTTGTCTGTAATTTCGATATTTTCCAGTACTTCTATTACCGCCGTATCAGGGTTGAATAGTGGTGGGTTATGCAGGAGTTCAGCAGTAAAATTGACATAGGCAGGCAGGTTATTCGTAATGCTTGATATATCGCTTTCTGTAAATAAATTAAGTAAAACCCGTGACGTTGCTAGGTTGCCATCAAAGCTACTAATGGGGGTGTCGCATTCACTGCGAAAGAGTAGCTCGTAACCAGTGACTGTTTTTGAACGGTCGTAAATTGGTTGTCTGGCAAGTAATACGTCGTTTTTATCGGTCATACTTTGTCTCAATAGAAAATCCCTAAATCGCACCAAAACTTGTTCGGATAAGTTGGGCGCGTAGTTTGTCTATAAGCAGTTTAGTTGACGCGGGTAAAAACAGGTGGAAAATGGTGCAAAAAAACGTAAAAAGATTGGGTTGGTATCTATATCTAGGGGGAGACTAAGTTCTTGGAAGTATTCGAGAGGTATTGGAGAAGTTAAGAAGGAAAATGGCGTCCCCTAGGGGAGTCGAACCCCTGTTACCGCCGTGAAAGGGCGGTGTCCTAGGCCTCTAGACGAAGGGGACGCAACTGCTTCTCCGTCGAAGTGGCGCGTATACTAGAGAAGAGGCTCGACCAAGTCAACACTTTAAATAAAAAACTATTCAATTTGTTGTAAGCAAGCTTTGAGATTGTTTGCAGTGAGGTCAAATGCTGCAAGAGTGCCCTTACGTTTTATTAGATTTTGGTACTGTTTTAATACTTTATGATGCGTAGTAGGAATCTGAGCTTCTAATTTTTCTTGCGAAAGTCCCTGGTCGATGAGCAGGATAATCTCGAATCGAAGTTTGTTTTCACCAGAGCAAAAATAGTATGCGTGCTCGGCCAAATCTATGGCGGGTAGACCTTTGTTCTTGTATACAAGAGTTGAACAGCGGGCAAAATTTGTGTTGATATCGGAATAGGCGTTTAACGTACCAATATCTTTGGCCAGTTGATACACATACTCGACGCGCTTACGGGCTTTTCTGCTTATATCTGGTAGTGAATCAATTGCGACTTGTTGAGGTAGTCCTCGTTGGAATAATTGTAAAATTGTTAGATGTTCGCTGGTAATTATGGCGCAGGAAAGGTGGGTCTGTTTATTGCCGACTTCGCTAGGGCTTTGTTGGGCGTTTGTGGTAGTGGTGAAGAAGCAAATAAACGTCACTATCAAGAAAAAAACTTGTTTCAATTGGAAGAGCTCACTGATGATTTAAGGTTATTAATTGCACAAATTCCACATGCTTTAGTACCTTATTATAGCGCTTAAAACTCAATATGGATGGTTTCTGGAACACACTGTTGTTGAAATAATCTATTGCCAGGATTTCCGTTGCACTTAAAACTAGAATAGAATTCACGTTTTTCCTATTCAGGCTTTAGTTTCAGTCTGTCTATTTGTTGGTTTTAGTTTGTCTTGGCTGCTTGAGGCAAAGAGTCTATATCAAAAGGTATTAGTATGAGTTTTAAGGGTACTAGCGATTATGTAGCGACCGGTGATTTACAGATGGCTGTAAATGCTGCGATTCAATTAGAAAAGCCTCTTCTTATTAAGGGTGAGCCAGGTACTGGTAAAACTATGCTGGCTGAGCAGTTAGCAGAATCACTTGGCACGCGTTTAATTCAGTGGCACATCAAGTCGACAACAAAGGCTCAGCAGGGCTTGTACGAATATGATGCTGTGTCACGTCTAAGAGATTCCCAGTTAGGAAATGACCGTGTTCACGATATATCTAACTACATAGTGAAAGGGAAGTTGTGGGAAGCCTTCGAAGCAGAAGAGCGTGTTGTGCTATTGATTGATGAAATTGATAAAGCCGATATCGAGTTTCCAAACGATTTGCTTCTTGAAATCGATAAAATGGAATTTTTTGTTTACGAGACACAAGAACGTGTTGTGGCGAAAAATCGACCAATTGTATTGATTACCAGTAACAACGAAAAAGAACTACCGGACGCATTCCTAAGACGCTGCTTTTTCCATTACATCAACTTCCCAGACCACGAAACAATGGAGAAAATTGTGGAGGTTCACTACCCCGGCTTGAAGCAGAGCTTGGTTAAAGAGGCGCTCGATGTGTTTTTTGATGTGCGTAAAGTTCCTGGCTTGAAGAAAAAGCCTTCAACAAGCGAATTGATCGATTGGCTTAAACTATTGATGGCTGACGAAGTATCCGAACAAATTCTACAAGAGCGAGACCCCTCTAAAGCAATACCACCCTTGTATGGTGCATTGATTAAGAATGAACAGGATGTCCACTTGCTGCAGCGCTTGGCATTTATGGCAAGGCGCAAGGGTTAGCCTAAAAGTATTTTTTACTCGCAATCGGTTTGTATTAGTAGAAAAGAGGTATCTCGATGTTAATAGAGTTTTTTCAGGAAGTGCGCCGTTCTAAGGTTCCAGCAACGCTTAAGGAGTTCTTAGACTTAATGGAGGCGCTTGAGAAAAATATAGTCTTTGCTGATATCGATGAGTTTTACTATTTAAGCCGCTTGTGCCTTGTAAAAGATGAGAAAAACTTCGACAAATTTGATCGCGCCTATGGCAAATATTTTGAGGGAATCGAAGCGCTTGATGATCTCTTCGAAGAAATGATTCCAGAAGATTGGCTCAAGGCAGAGTTTGAGAAGAACTTAACTCAGGAAGAAAAGGATAAAATCGAAGCCATGGGCGGCCTCGAAGAGCTAATGGAAGCGTTTAAAGAGCGGATCGAGCAGCAAAAGAAAAAGCACCAAGGCGGGAACCGGATGATTGGTACCGGTGGTACATCACCTTTTGGTGCGAATGGCTATAACCCTGAAGGTTTTCGAATTGGACAGAAAAACGGTCGAAATGGTCGTGCTGTTAAAGTTTGGGAGAAGCGTGGCTACAAAGACCTTGATGGCGATGTAACGCTTGGGATTCGAAATATCAAACTTGCGCTGCGTCGTTTGCGTAAGTTCGCTCGTCAGGGGGCAGCTGATGAGTTGGACTTGGATGATACAATAAGGTCTACCGCGCGTAATGCCGGTTACCTTGACCTTAAGCTTGTGCCTGAGCGCCACAATACTGTGAAGGTGCTGATCTTCTTTGATATTGGTGGTTCAATGGACCCTCATGTAAAAGTTTGCGAAGAGTTGTTTTCTGCGGCGCGTGTTGAATTCAAGCATATGGAGTATTTCTACTTTCATAACTTTATTTACGAAAGTGTATGGAAGAACAATATTCGTCGTTCAAACGAAAGCATGCCGATCTACGATGTGATTCACAAATATTCTTCTGACTACAAAGTACTCTTTGTTGGTGACGCATCAATGGCACCTTACGAGATAACTCAGCCAGGTGGCAGTATCGAGCATTGGAATGAAGAAGCTGGCGCTGTATGGATGCAGCGTGTGACCGATCATTTTGATAAAGTGGCTTGGGTTAACCCTCTGCCAGAGTCATACTGGGGGGAGGGCGGCTCTTTGGGGATAACCAAGCAGCTCTTAGAGGACAATATGTACCCAATGACGGTTGAAGGGCTCGAAGACGCAATGCGCTATCTCAGTCGCTAAGTTGGGGTGTTTGGATAATCTTTAATCAATATTTCTTTCACGATTACAATTACTTACTTATTTAGTGACATAGCACAGATTTTTTTCTTTAAGACTTGCTATTATCAGAATAACAATCACTTATAAAATTTTGAAGTTTGTTATGGGTATCCAGCGGTTTCTTGTTTTCGTTGTTCTAATCTCTATATCGTGTATGCAGTTGAATGCAGCGCCCCCTGTTGCTCAGCCCGCTAACAATAGCCTTCCTGCAAGCCAGTCTCAGAAATCTCCTGTAAAGAAAAAGTCTCCCGAGTTGGTTAAGCTTGCCAAAGAGGCCGAACAGATCAAGTCAGACTTAATTGAGCTAAATAGAGAACTTTATAATTTTGAAGAACAGTTACTATATCCAACTGAAACCCAGTTGGCTGTTTTTCTATCCCTTGATGCCAAAACTACTTTTACGCTTGATTCAATTGAAGTTCTGTTAGATGACAAATTAGTCGCTACGCATTTGTACAACAAGTCTGAGTTGGCAGCCTTAAAGAAGGGCGGGGTTCAAAAAATCTATCTTGGAAGTTTGGCTGATGGACAGCACAAATTAACAGCCCAGTTTAACGGACAGGGTGCAGATAATAGCTATTTTCGTCGTAAGAAAGCCTTGAAATTCACTAAGGAAAATAAGGCTAAATACATACAGATGGAAGTTATTGAAAGTGCTGGTAAGCGAGAGCCCTTGTTCAAAGTTAAGCAATGGTAGCTGTCATCATGCTTTCTATGTCAGGTAGTATTCTTCAGTTCTCATCTCGTTATGTTGCCTTGCAATGTACCAAACTTTTTAGCTTTGCTCTTGCGTGCCTGACTCTTTCTATTCTGCTATCTGTTCCAACAGTTGTACTTGCCGCCAGCCAAAGCAAAGGCATTCCAGAAGAACTCTACGAGGGCATGGTCAAATTCAAGCTAAATAGCGGTGACGTCTTCAATGCACTGGCGATGATGAACGAGCCTTATATTTCAAAATATCCTGCCGACTATAACGCAGCCTTACATGGTTATAGCATGTCTAACAAAGCGCGTAAGCTGTTAGATATCAATGGCAAGCAAAAAAACAAACTTAGTGATTCTGAGCGATTTACGCTTGGTGAAGTCTACTATAACGATAACGATTGTATTAATGCGCTTAAGTCATTCAAGGGACTAAAGAATAAGCTGTCACTAGATGATAAACAGCGTTGGACTTTTTATAGAGCAAACTGCTTTATAGAGCTCGGTAGCCCACAGAGAGCAGCGAAAGCACTAAGGGATTTGGTCGGAGGAGTCTGGGCTGCTTATGCTTATTACAATCTTGCTATAGCTTATGCTGAAGCGAGCCATGACAAAACTAAAGCGCTCGGCACGCTTTGGATAGCGAGTTCACTGAATAAAGGTAAAAGCGAAGAAGAGTTGGCTTTGGCTGACCGAATTAATCTTGCGTCCGGCTCACTCTATTTGGAGGGGGGAAAGCCAGACCTTGCTTTAGAGTTTTTCAAAAAGGTTCGCCTTGACTCTGACAGTACGGCTGCAGGCTTATACCTGAATGGCTTGGCACATCTGGAGCTTGGTGATTTTCGTGCTGCCACTCAATCCTGGTTTAGTACCAAGACTTACCCTCTTACAAATCAAAGTGTTGCTGAAGCAGCATTGGCCATTCCTTACGCATACGAACGCTCCGGCTATATAAGTCAGGCTCTTGAAGCCTATAAAGAAGCCAGTTCCGGCTTTGAAAACGAATTGAGAACGATTAACAAGCTAGATACGGCGCTTGAAAAACATGGTGCGCATGCAGTGTTGATTGATGGTAGTGAAATTAAGGGGCTGGAGTGGTTTTTGTCAAAAGGTGTTGTTAAGAATACTACACGCGCTGCTTATTACCGTTATTTCGCTCAGGATAGGGATATTCATGACGATATTAAGCTATACACCGAGATGCACAACCTAGTGGTAAATATCGAGTATTGGCAGACTCAATTATCCGTATTTTCTCAGGCCTTGAACTCTAAAAAGAGTAATTTCAGTAAACAAATAAAGCGTTTTAATTCTGTTGAAATTGCTAACCGAATTAATGCTTATGATAAAAAAGTTGGCAAACTTTCCTCAAGTAACTTGATGACGCCAAAGCTTAGTAAGAGCTTGCAGATTGAGGCAATGAAAAACGGTGTAGATACTTTGGCAAGTAGGCTTGGTAAGCTTCAAAGCAAAGTAAATAATGGTCCTAAACTACTTTCAAGCCAGTTATCTGAAAGCGCAGCTCTAGGGCAGCGACTCGCAGCGAAAAAAGTGAAGATAGAGGCTTTGCTAGATAAGTTGGATAGCGAGATTACTAATGTCTGCCGGCAGCATCTTTCTGAGCTAAGAAAGGTGATGATGTCCAATTATGAGAGAGCTGAGCAAGGCTTGGTGCATATTTTCCAGGGTATCGCTGAAAATAAATCGACTAAGCGAAAGAAAAGTAAAGACGGGCGCTATTCTCGATGATGTATTTTATTAAATCGACTAGAAACAACGTTCCTAGGCTTTATTCTTGGGTACTTCTTTTAGCTGTAGGTATGTTTTCAAACACTTCTTATGCTGCTAGTGATGACCCATTTATTTTTGAGTTGAAAAGTGATCTCGAAACCATTGGTGATATCAAACCGAGCTTTATCGTCTACCAAGATAAACCTTTACCCAAGGTCTCAATTAATTACATCTTAAAGCGCTACATAAAATTATTTGAAAACGCTAACTCGCCTAATGTAAAAATTGATGCTTTGAATCGTATTAATAACTTAAGGGAAAAGTACAAACTCGATAGCAAGAAACTTACGATTGATAAAGTTACTCAAAGTCAGGTGGTGCTCGATAGCTATGATCGTATTGTCGATTCAGGTGTATTTTATCAACGCATGGATGAATTGCTTTACCAAACAGCTAAGGCAACAAAATTTATAGGTAATTCTGAAGAATCTATAAAACGACTTAAATTGTTAGTAGGTCTTTACCCAAAGTCTGATCTGGTTGATGAAAGTATGTTCCGAATTGCCGAGACATATTTTGATTTGGGTATGTTTGATAAAGCTGAAGCGCAGTATAAGAAAGTACTGGCTTTTACAAAAGATTCTACCTTCCATCATAGAGCAAACTTTAAGTTAGGTTGGGCTGTTTTTAGACAGGACAGGTTTGCCGACTCAGCAGTTCATGCTAGTAAGGTATTAGATAAGTACCCTGAGCTAAGGAATGCAATCGGGTACGATACCTTGGGCCTCAAGGATCAAGATATTGTTGACGATACCTTCCGACTTTTCTCTACTATGTTTTCTCAAGACAGAAGCGGCGAGAGTATTGAGGTGCTACAACAGAGTATCGGGCATAAGGACTATGCATATTTGCTTTATGACTCCTTATTTCGATTCCACCTAAGATCTGAGCGATTTCGTGATGCGGGTCTCGTAGCCAGGGGCTTTACCGATAACTATCAAATGAATTTTGATGCTTATCGAATGGCACAAAATGAAATACAAACCTATCGTCGTGGTAATTTCGATATTCTAGAATGGGAAGCGAAAGAAAATTTTGTAAAGAATTTCGGTGTTCATAGCCCTTATTGGAAAACGCTTGAACCCTCTCAATTAGAGATTGTCAGACCTTTGCTTGTTGAGGCCCTAGATGAGTTGGCACACCTATATTATGTAAGAATGCAAACGGCTTACGCCAAAGACTCCGAAGTTAAGAGTGAGCCTGCTGAAATTTCAGCTAAAGCGTCAAGCTATTATGTATTTGGTAAGCAGGCTGCAGACTATTACGAAGAGCTGGTTCTCACGCGAGGTCAAGATCGCTATAGCGGTGAGAACCTTTACCTTGCAGCTGAGGCTGCATATAAAATTGGTGATTATCGTCGTGCAATTTCTCTATACGAACGTGCAGCTTATGAAAATGTTAGCCATCCAAAGGCAGTTCAAGCTGGCTATGCTTCAGTTCTGACATATGACGACATCAAAGTTTCAAATAGCGGCAATACCCAAGATCTCGGGCCATCTGATAAGCTACTTCGCAGAGAAGCGATTGAGCGTTTTGCTGCGCATTTTCCTATGGCTAATCAGACGGCAGGATTGTTGAACGACCTAGCAAATGAATATTATCGCGAACTAGACTATATCAATGCAGTAGAAGTTTCTTCCCGAGTTGTACAGTCCAGATCGGCACCTGCTGCGATATTGTATTCTAGTTGGTTGGTTAACGCTCATAGTCATTTCGAGCTAGAAAACTATTCTCTTGCAGAAAAAGCCTATCAAAAACTTGTTACTTATAATAAGAAGTCTGATGTAGAGGTCTTAAGCGAGCGCTTAGCTGCGTCTGTTTACAAGCAAGCAGAGAAAGAAAGTGCGATTGGGAAAAGTGCCGAACTTTATTTGAGAGTCGTCGACCTAGTGCCGGATTCGAGTATTGCTCCTACGGCACTTTTTGATGCGTCGACACAGTTTCTACAAATACAAAATTGGCCGCAGTCCATCGCCACCTTAAACGTTTTCCAAGAGCGTTTTCCTGATAGTGAGTTGTATGAGGATGCCTCAGATAAGCTCGTCTATGCTTACTTGGAGAATGAAGAGCCAATTCCTGCTGCAGAAAAACTAGTCGAGATATCGAATTCTACTGCGGACTTGGCTAAAGCGTCGAACTCACTTTATCGTGCTGCAGAAATTTACTTAGAAAATGACTTTGCCTATGAAGCTGTTGGGCTTTTGGACGGTTTTGTTAAGCGCTATCCCGATCAGTTCGAGTTAAATATTGAGGCATATTTCCAAAGTATTCGCTATTTTGATCGTCGAAAAGAGGACTCTAATGCTAATAAGTGGCGTGCAGCGCTTGTAGAATATGAACAGGATAGGATCTCTCAGCGAAACGGGCGTTCTGCTTATGTTGCAGCAAATGCAGCGCTTAGGCTATTAAACAAAGACATCCTTCAGTTTGAAGCGATTAGCTTAAGCTTACCGCTCAAAAAGTCTTTGGATCAAAAAACACGAAATCTAAAAGCCTTGGTAGCTAAACTCGAAAGCCTTGCCGATTACGAAGTGTCCGAGGTTATTTCAGCGGCTACTTATAAAATCGGAACGATATATAGAACCTTAGCGCAAGATATCATGTCTTCCGAAAGACCCGACAAACTTACAGAGCTTCAGTTAGAGCAATACGACATTCTACTGGAGGAGCAGGCGTACTCATTCGAAGAGCAAGCTTTGGAGATTTATCAGATTAACCTCGATAAGGTTCCTGATGGTGAGTACGATAGATGGATTGCAGCCACCTATGAAGTGTTAGCTGAAATGAATCCAACAGAGTTTGAACGTAAATCAAAGGCGATCTTACATGCTGATGAATATTTCTAAGCCTATGAGTCATATATCTAAGGTAATCCTTGTTATAGGTGCTTTGTATTTTGTCGTAGCTTGTTCAAGTACTAGCAAAAAAATAGAGCCTATCCAGATTGAGAAGCCGGCTAGCGCTATTGTTAAGCCAATCCTCACGGAAGACGATAAAATTGCATACAAGCAAGGTCTAGCTCTTATCAAAGAAAAATCTTACGTTGAAGCAGAAGAGATATTTAAGGGCTTAATTGATAGATATCCGACCCTGGCTGGTGCATACGTTAACCTTGGTTTGATTCGTCATTCAAATAGGCAGTTAGCTGAAGCTGAAGGCTACTATCAGCAAGCACTAGATATTAATCCTAAAAACGTAAACGCTTTGATTCAATTATCTTTGATTAGCCAGGATGAAGGTAAGTTTCAGGACAGTGAACGATTTTTAAAGTCAGCCTTAGCAAAGGATTCAAATCATCCGATGGTTAATTACAATCTCGGGGTACTTTATGAGTTGTACCTACGTGATTACGACCAAGCAATTGAACATTACCAGGCTTATGTTAAAAATGCGGGTGAAGACGACACAAAGACTGTAGAGCGCTGGATAAAAATGCTGGAGCGTAAGTAAATGAATTTGATCAAATTGAGAAGGATTAAAGCAATTTCTTGTCTGATATCTGTCATTTTGTTGCTTATGTCTCCTTTTGCGGTTTCTAAGTCGAATCAAGATGAAAAGAGGGTTGAAACGCTGTCGGAAGTCTCTATTATTGGCAGCTCTGAACTGCCAAATGTAAGTTTTGATCTGCCATGGAAACTACCAACTATAGAGAAGCGTGATGAAGCGTCTCCGCCAAAAAGTATTCCTGGCATTTTAGATAGCATTGAACCTGTCCGGTTCCGACAGCAGATTCATTTTTCAAGGTTTTTGGAAGTCGATTCTCCGTCTTTCAAACCTCGATAGTGTAATGGAAAGCGTAAAACCTTGTAAATTTGTAGGGAATTTATGAGCGTGTCCCGGAATTCCTGGGTTGCTGTCTATACACTTGCAATCACATAGTCGTTCGTCAACAAGGAACGTGAACCTGTTCATACGTATTAAGGTGCAGGTAAAGACATAATGAAAATCAGCATTATAGCTGACGACAAACTCTGTTTTATTTCGTTGATGTTTATTTAGTCATCAACGCCGAACAATTACTTTGAATACAAAAAATAGATGCGGTAGCGATTCTATGAGCATTACGTACTCGTAGTATTTGCAAAACGCTTTAATTAGAACATTAAGGGGCACAAATCATGTTAGATACGATCTTGCGATTTTTTCAGGAAGGTGGGGCGTTTATGTACCCAATCGCAGTCGTTTTAGTAATCGGTTTAGCGATTGCTATTGAGCGTTTTATATATTTAACCGCAGCAAAGAACTCTAATAGAAATGCCTTTGATAAGGGGCTGTTACCGATTCTTAGAAAGCGCGATTACCCAAAAGCGCTAAAGTTTGCTAACGACTCACAGGCTGCTATTGCAGCAATTATGGGTGCGGGTTTAAGTCGTTTATTAAACAATGCTAACCGGGATGAAATTGAGTTCGCTATGGAAGAAGGCTTGATGGAAACACTTCCTCGCCTTGAAAAGCGTACACAGTATTTAGCGACATTAGCTAACGTATCTACCTTGCTTGGTTTGCTGGGTACTATCATTGGTTTGATTGCTGCGTTCACTGCAGTAGCCAATGCCGATCCAGCAGAAAAAGCTTCTCTTCTTTCTCAAAGCATCTCCGTTGCAATGAATACAACTGCTTTTGGTTTGATGGCTGCTATTCCTCTATTGCTTTGCCATGCAGTGCTACAGACTAAGACCAATGAAATTGTCGATAGTTTTGAGATGGCTGGTGTGAAATTACTAAATATGATTTCCGATAAAACTGGTCAGTCCTAGCACTCATCTTTTTTATGAACTCAATTGACAGTAGTTTATTTATTCAAAAGATAGATAACTAACCGGTATTACTAACTAGCGATATATATATGGCACGAAGGAAGCATAGAAAGCTTGTTCAGCAGGCAGAATTGGACATCACTGCGTTCATGAATCTCATGATTGTACTTGTGCCGGTATTGCTATTAAGTATGGTTTTTTCTCAAACAGCAGTATTAGACCTTAATTTTCCAGTACTGGACGATGCGCAACTCCCAGATAATTCCGAAGAATTGCAACTGCAACTAATAATACGTAAAAACAGCCTGACATTGGCTGATACGAAACAGGGTTTAATAAGAAAGATTCAGAGTAGTGAGCAAGGTTACGACTTTGATTCCTTAGTGAAAGTCCTTAAGCAGTTAAAAAACAGGTTCCCTGAGAAGACTGATATCACATTGCTTTTGGGCGAAGAGATAAATTATCAAACTCTTGTTAGTGCCATGGATTTAACTCGCTCTTATGAGACTGTTGTTGCAGCAAGTGTTGTTAATGCAGAGCTTTTCCCCGATATATCTATTGGTGACGCACCCATTTTGGATGTTGAAAGTACTGGTGGGGGGGCGACACCATGAAACTATCCAGAAGAGCGAAGAGGATGCAACGTCATTACCGACGAATGCATAAAACCGGTGGCTTAAACCTTGTGTCACTCATGGATATTTTTACCATTTTAGTTTTCTTTCTGATGGTGAACTCTTCAGATGTAAAAGTACTTCAGCAGGATAAGTCTGTTGAGTTGCCGCTGTCGGTGGCTAAGCAGCAGCCTAAGGAAAATATCGTAATTGCTGTAAGTGGCAGCAATATCCTTGTTCAGGGGCGGGTAGTATCTAGCATTAGTGAGGTTTCAGATGACGGTCTATTTCCTGGCTTAAAGTCAGAGCTGGACTATCAAGCAAGTAAAAATCAGTCTTTGCAGAATGTTCGTGATGGATACCCTGTTACTTTAATCGCAGATAAAAACGTGCCTTATAAGCTGTTAAAAAAGATTATGGCAACTTGTACTGCCGCCAGCTATACCCGGGTTTCCCTGGCTGTATCAAGAAAGCTTGAAGGTAAGGGGTAGGGATGATTTTTCCACAAGACCGCTTAAATCTACCTTGGACGAAAGAAGCTGGTGAAAGTAAACGTTTCAGCAGTATTCTGCTTACCTTGCTCATGGTCTTTTTGGTACTAGCGGTATGGATACCTAATGCATCTGTGCCTGAAAAAGATCGCAAATCACTTGAAAAGCTCCCACCGCAACTAGCAAAGTTAGTGAAGAAAAAAGAGCCACCCAAACCCAAGCCAGTCAAAAAGGAAGAGAAACCTAAAAAGGTTGAAGAAAAGCCTAAAGAAGAAAAACCTAAACCTAAAGAAAAGCCTAAGCCTAAAGAAAAGCCTAAGCCTAAAGAAAAGCCTAAGCCAATTAAAAAGCCGGAGCCGATTAAAAAACCTCTGACTACAAAAGTCAAAAAAGCGAGAGAAGTTGCTAAAAAGTCCGGCTTGTTAGCTTTGCAGTCAGATCTTGCTGAACTTAAGACAGTCGTCGATGTCGCTGCCTTGAAAAAGAAAGTTGCACCAAGTAAGCAGGCGACCATTGCCGCGAAAGCAAGCGGACCTGCTAGTTCAGAAGTGCTCAAGCGCAGTAGTGGGATTTCTACTGAAGCCTTAGCGGCTCCAGCGGAAACCGTTTCACTAAGTGCGCGTGAGAATGAGGTGCTAGATGCAACAGAAGATGAGATATCTTTAGCTCTTGCTGAAGAAGAAGCAGCTTCGGGTATGCTTTCGCGTAGCGAAGAAAATATTCGTCTCGTCGCCGAGTCCTTAAAGTCAGCCTTTAACAAATTATACGTTCGGGAATTGCGAAAAGACCCTTTTCTTGAGGGCTTGTTAATGCTAGAAGTGATAATCGAACCAAGCGGGGAGGTTTCTTTCTGCCGTATCGTAAGTTCCGAGCTTAATCACCCTGTTCTCGAGAATAAAATTGTTAAACGAATGTATTTAGCTGACTTTGGTGTTGAGAATGTAATGCAAACCACCATAAATATCCCATTCCCTTTTCGCCCAAACTAGGTCGTTTGGCAAGGTAAGCGATGAGGGAAAGGAGTGAGCTAGTGTTTATAAAGTGAGACTACTTATTCAGGCATAAAAAAAAGGCACTAGTAGCCGAAAATACTAAGTGCCTTTTAAGGAGAATAAATTATCAGTTCTAACATGCCAATTAAGGAACCTCGTTAGATAGCTGCAAACAGGAAGAAGTTAGCGGCCTGAGTGCTCTTCTTCCTGTTTACCGATGAGGGAATAATACAGGCGAGGGGGGCGTAGTTGAATCGTCCAAAGGGCTTAGTTTGGGCGTAATTACCACTTATTTCACTTTGTTAAAGTAAATTCTAGGACTAAAGCGCCGTTATTCAGTCCCAACTAAGCCCCTCTTTGTTGCAGAGCACCTCAATTTAAGTGTTAAATAGATTAACGTAATCGTTAAAATGACAGCTGTTTGTCAAAATCACCCTTTAATGCTTCTCGATATAAACTATGCCCAAAAAAACAATTAGTTCCCGGAAAGGACGTTTTATCAAATTAGCTGGAATGACAGCCTCTGTAGCCGGTCGTTATGCCTCTGACCGGGTCAAGTCGGTTTTTAAATCTGATGATAATGCTGCCTTAAGTAAACGCGAAACCTATTCTAAAATGGCTGGTGATGTCGTTGATACTTTAGGTGAGCTTAAGGGGGCTGTGATGAAAATCGGACAGATCGCATCACAAACTCAAGATTTATTGCCCAAAGAGTTTTCAGAAGCATTAGTAAAACTCCAGAAAGAAGCGCCCCCAGTTGAATTTAGTATAATTAAGGCTCAGATTGAGCTCCAGTTAGGCGCGCCTTTGGATGAGCTTTACAGTCGTTTTGATGAAGAGCCGCATGCCGCTGCTTCAATTGGGCAGGTTCATCGTGCCTGTACTAAGCAAGGGCAAGAAGTTGTCGTCAAAGTTCAGTATCCAGGGGTTGCTGAGTCATGCGACTCTGATTTAAAGCAGTTGAGGTTAGCGCTTAAGCTAGGTGGCTTGCTGAAGATGCCAAAAGAAAGTGTAGACGCTCTATTTGCCGAGATTAGGGATCGTTTACATGAGGAGCTCGATTATAATAATGAGGCTGCAAATATTGCGATGTTTCAAAGTTTTCATGATAAGCATCCAAAGATACTCATTCCATCGGTTATCGAAGACTTATCAAATAGGCATATTCTAACGATGGAATACCTACCAGGAGACGATATACAAGCACTAAAGCGTGAGCAGTATACTCAGGATCAGATCAATCAACTCGGCGAAAGACTATTTGAAGTTATGGCTGAGCAGCTATTTGACTTCAAACAGATTCATGGCGACCCGCACCCCGGTAATTTTGCTTTTCGAAAAGACGGTTCAGTTATTGTTTATGATTTTGGTTGTATTAAAACGCTTAAGCATGAAGTTTTAGCAGCCTATAAAGATGCGATTGTTGCTAGTTTGGCGGAAGATTATGATGCGCTAGATGATGCGCTTATTAGATTAGGTGCGCGGGTCGAGAGTAAACCTTCACCAGGTTCAGACTACTACAAAGTTTGGCGGAATATTTTATTTGAGCCCTTTCTGACAAATGACGACTATGACTATGAATCTGCTTCTTTGCATATCGAAGCGGCCAAACAAACTCATTTGTTCTTTAAACATATGTCGCACTTTAGCCCGCCGGTTGAAAGCTTATATATTGACCGGATGATAAGTGGTCAGTACTGGATACTCAAAAGTATGGGGGTTAAGGCGGAATTCCGTTCTAAGTTGGCCCCTTATCTGCAAGGCTGATTAAGCTATGCTTCACTGAGTATTTGTTTAGCAATAATAATGCGCTGTATTTCACTGGAACCTTCGTAGATTGTTGTTACGCGTGCATCACGAGTAAGACGCTCTATAGGATAATCTTTAATATAGCCATTGCCTCCTAACAACTGCAGTGCTGTATAACAAGCTTTGTTGGCGGCTTCTGTTGAAAATAGCTTGGCCATTGATGCCTGTTTTGAAAACGGCGCGCCAGAATCTTTTGTGTAGGCCGCGCTCATAAGGAGCAAACGTGCAGCTTCTAGTTCTGTGTAGGTGTCCGCTAACATCCACTGGATACCTTGAAAGTTCGCGATTGCCTTGCCAAATTGCTCACGTTCTTTTGTGTATATCGTTGCATAGTCGATGGCTGCCTGAGCAATACCAAGTGCTAATGAGCCGACGCCTATTCTGCCGCCGGCCAGTTCGCCAACGGCGACACGATAGCCTTTGTTTAGATCACCCAAAAGTGCACTGTCATCAATGTTGCAGTTATCGAAACTAAGCTGACAAGTAGAAGAGGCTTTTTGTCCCATCTTTTGTTCGGGTTTTCCTATTATTAGGCCGGGAGTCCCCGCCTCGACAAGGAAACAAGAAATGCCTTTTCCTTTTGCCGCACTCTTATCCGTCAGAGCCCAGACAACAAATACGCCAGCATATTCTGCGCTGGTAATGAATTGCTTGCTGCCATTTAGCGCCCAGCCCGAAGCTGTTTTAGTAGCGGAACATTTCATTGATGAAGGGTCCGAACCGGCCTGAGACTCAGTCAAGCAGAATGCTCCGGCAGAATATTCACCAGAGCAAAGTTTTGGTAGATAAGAATGTTTCTGTTGTGTGCTGCCAACAGCCTGGATAACCTCAGCAACCATGTTTGTTACCGATGTTGTAACTGCTGTCGAAGCGCAAGCCTTGGCTATTTCAGTGATGGCCAAACTAAAGGAAACGGTACCGGCATTGGTACCGCCGTATTCACTCGAGATATTGAGCCCCATAAAACCGAGCTCAGCCAGTTTCTTTAGATTCTTAACAAAGGTTTCCTGTGCCTCCCCCATATCAAGCTTATCGGCGATAGGCATCAGTTCAGAGCTGGCAAATTTACGTGCCATACTCTGAATCATAATTTGCTCCTCGTTCAGTGATAAGTCCATATGGGTTCCTCTTTTAGTGAGTTAGTGTTTGTATAATAGCGGACTATTTAGCAGCTAGGTCACGTGTAACGACTTTATGATGTTCCCAAAATGCCGCGCTTGGTATTATTTTGCTGCCAAACGGACAGCGGAATCAATACGTATCACTTCACCGTTAAGTATTGGGTTCTCAACAATATCACGCACTAGCCTACCAAACTCATCGGGTTTACCTAGTCTAGATGGAAAGGGTAATGTTGCAGCAAGGCTGTCTTGTACTTCTTGAGAAAATGATTCCATCATAGGCGTTAGGAAGAGGCCGGGTGCGATCGCTAATACGCGAATGCCAAACTTTGCGAGCTCACGTGCAGCGGGAAGGGTCATTGATACGATCCCTCCCTTCGAGGCAGAATAGGCAGCTTGACCAATTTGACCTTCATAAGCCGCTACTGAGGCTGTTGAAATGATTACGCCTCGCTCACCGTCTGCGTTTTCTTCTCGGCTTTGCATGTCTGCTGCCGCCAGCCTTAGTACATTAAATGAGCCAACAAGGTTTACTTGAATTACGGTATTAAAAAAGTCTAAAGACATTGGGCCGTCACGCCCAAGAATACGTCCTGGATTGCCAATGCCGGCGCAGTTAACAGCTATACCGCAGGGCCCGTGAGTTTCGCGTGCTTTATTGATAGCTGCTTCAACGCTTTCAGCACTTGTTACATCGCATTCAATTGCAATGCCACCTATTTCTTCAGCAAGGGTTTGCGCTTTTTCGATTTGTAAGTCAAGAATCGCGACCTTGGCGCCGTAACTTGCAAGATAGAGTGCAGTGCCTTTTCCAAGACCTGATGCACCGCCAGTTACAATTGCGGGTGTACCTTTAATGTCCATTGAATTTACCTATAAGAAAAACTAAAAGTTTGATCGAAGACTGTGCGCCGGGCAAGAGCAAATCAGGATATGGTTTGACAAAATAGGACGAAAACTAGCTAAATGATACATATACTATGTATAAACTTTACCTAAGCGGACGATATGGACAAGCGAAATTCAATTTCACTGTACTATGTACATGCACTTCTGCAGGGTGCCTTGAGGGCCCGAGTCGATGTAAGCAAGGTGATGAGTGATTGCGGTCTTAGTTCAGGTATTCTCTCTGTCAGCTGCTATGGGGGGAGCGATCGTATTTCATCTGAGCGAGTATCAACACTAATTCGTTCTATCTGGCGACTAATGGATGATGAGTTCATGGGCTTTACCGATCAGCCCTGTAAACAAGGTGTTTTTGCCATCGTAGCTAAACAAATGATAAGGGAGCAAACTATTGGTGAAAGCATAAGGCGGGCAAGCTTGCTCTACAGTACCTTTAGAAACGATATCGTGCTGCAACTTGAAAATACTACGGAGGGAGCTCGTCTTATTTTTCAGCCTGTACGGCCCGAGTTGGATACTGCCAATTTCCTCGTAGAGTTTTTTTTATTGGTTTGGCATCGCTTTGCAAGCTGGCTTGTTACTGAACGATTACCTTTAAAATATGTTAGCTTGAGTTACCAGAGTCCACCGCATGTTGCGGAGTATAGTTTGCTCTTTCCTTGTCACTGTAGGTTTGGTGAAACGCAAAACGCACTAGTCTTCGAATCAGCTCTTATGGATTTGCCTATTAAACAGGGCCAGAAAGAGTTGAATACTTTTTTACAAAATTCGCCAACCGATTTGCTGTCAAAGCCGGACTTTCAACGAAGTTTTAGTACTCAAGTAATGAATATGATTGTTGATGATACGATGCAGTTTAAGAAGCTTGATGATTTGGCCAGTGAACTCAATATGAGCCCAAGAAATTTAAGGCGTGTCTTGGAAAAAGAAAACACTAGCTACCAACAAATTAAGCAAAAACTACGATGTGAAAAAGCGCTAAGCCTGCTAAATGATAGTAATCGATCAATAAGCGAGATAGGGTTGGAATTAGGCTTTGATGAAGCCTCGGTATTTTCTAGAGCGTTTAAAACCTGGATGGGCTTATCACCGCGTGCCTATCGTGATAAACACTCGATTGGAAGTGCTTGAGAAGAGTTAACCGGCTTCTTTTGTTTGCTGGTTATAAAGGCTTTCAATTCTTGAAAGAGCATTATCTGTCTTGCGGCAGTATTCTTTGCTGTCTTTTGCGTAGCTGAAAACAACACTGATTCGGTAAAAATGCCGAACTTTCACACACTCGGTGACGATGCCCCCAACCTTGGAAAGTGAAATATACTTACCTCTAAAGTTAATTAGAATGCGTTCTTTGGCCTTAAAGGGACGACGCGACCTGATCGCCATACCATAGCGATTGATATCGAGGCATTTAACTTCCTGTGAGGAGCTGAAGAATTTTCTTAAGCCGACAGGTTGTATTGATATTCGTAAATCAGGCGCTTTATGGCGTCTTTTAATGCGGCGCTCTGCCCAATTTATGAGTTTAATTTTATGCATAGGTATAAAATGGTATGGGGTTAGGTCGAATCAGGAGAGGGATATTAAACGCTAAACACCCAACAAATCAACTTTCAACTGACAGCTGTTCTTATAGTAAATGAATATAGGTTAAATTGTTGGTAAAAATTAGTCTTGTTAAGCCAGTCTGTTTTGTTAATATCGTTTAGATACTTTGAACTAATGCTTTGCATGTAATCATTTTCATAATATTTAAGGGCTCACATTGAAACCGCTATCTACGAAACAATTATACAAAACATGTGATGATGCTGACTTGGGCTTTTCCAGTACTAAAGCTCTGCCGCCATTAAATGAATTTGTAGGTCAGGACCGTGCACAGGAAGCTGTCCGCTTTGCGATGTCAATGCCTGACTCTGGTTACAATGTGTATGCAATTGGCCGCAATGGCTTGGGCAAGCGTACGATGATCTTGCGTTTTCTAGATCATCACCGTAAAGAAAATAGAGAGTTATACGATTGGTGCTACGTTGCTAACTTCGATGAGCCTAGATCACCCAAAGTACTTAAGTTACCGGTTGGCATGGGCGCTAATTTAAAAAAGGATGTCGAAAAGCTTATGACCCGTTTGGTCAAAGGCATTCCTCAGGCTTTCGAGAATGATCAGTACTTTCAGCGCTCAGAAGCACTCAAGCTAGAATACGCTGAAAAGCAAGAAGCGGCATTAGAGAAAGTCGCTAAGCAAGCGAAGCGAAAAAAGGTAAAGCTATCTTTGACAACCCCTGGTGGATACCGTCTCACTGCAATGAATGGTGAAGATGTACATACAGTCGAAAGCTTTGAAGCACTTGCGGAAGATGAGAAAGATCAGTTTGATGATGTAATCACTAAGCTTGAATTAAAGCTAAGAGGGGTGATTAGAAAAATAGCAAACTGGGAACAGGAGTTTGTAGATAAGCAGCAAGCGCTCAATGAAGAGGTTGTACTGGGCGTTACACAGCACCTGGTTGAGTCACTTGCTCACAAATATCATAAGCACTCTTTAGTAATTGATTATTTGAATGATATACAAAATGATATCGTCAATAACTTAGATATTTTTCTCGAAGACAGCGAAGAGCAGGGCGCTATGTCCAATGCAACGCTTGAGAAGAAACTACCTCGTAGATATCAGGTTAATGTACTGGTTCAGCACAAGGACTCTAAAGAGCCTGTTATCGTTGAAGAAAACCCAAACTATCACACGATGTTTGGTTATGTGGAGCATGTGACCTACAAAGGCACGGTGTTTACCGACTACTCCTTAATTCGCTCGGGTTGCTTACATCGTGCCAACGGTGGCTACCTGTTGATTGATGCGGCGAAGGTGCTTGAACAACCTTTTGTGTGGGACGGGATCAAGCGAGCCCTGCGTTCCAAGGAACTGCAAATCAATTCCCTGGAAAGAGAAGTGACTTTGTCTGGAACGATTTCTTTGGAACCGGAACCGATTCCATTAGATGTTAAGATTATTCTCTTTGGTGACCTCGAAACTTATCTATTGCTTCAGAATTACGACCCTGAGTTTGAAGAACTGTTTAAAGTGACAGCGGACTTCGAAAACGAAATGAATCGTACGCCTGAATCACAGATGCTTTACGCAAAATTCATTTCTAGTCTCGTACACGAAAAAGGCTTTCTTCACTGTGACAAGAAAGCGGTGGCTCGGGTAATTGAGTTTAGCTCCCGCCAGGCTGAAAATCAGAATAAGTTGTCACTTCACGCCTCTGAAATATCTAATTTGCTGCGAGAGTCAAACTACTGGGCGCGTGAGCAACGTTCAACAATGATCAGACAGTCTCACGTAGAGCGCGCTTTAGAAAGTGCCGAACACCGCAATGGGCGAATCAAAGATCAACTGTTTGATACGATAAGAGATGGCTCTACTTTGCTATCCGTTAGCGGTTCGGTTGTTGGGCAGATCAATGCACTGTCAGTGTACTCCACGGCGGGTTCGGAGTTCGGAATGCCAAACCGTGTTACTGCAAATTGTTATTTTGGTGATGGTGATATCACAGATATCGAGCATCATGCCAAGTTGGGCGGCAATATCCATACTAAGGGGATTTTGATCCTATCGTCTTATTTGTCATCCTTATTTGCAAAAGATGATCTGATGCCTCTATCTGCAAGTATTGCTTTTGAACAGTCTTACGGTGAGGTTGATGGCGATAGCGCGTCGATGGCCGAGTTCTGCGCCTTAATTTCTTCACTTGCTGATGTGCCAATTCTTCAGCACTTCGCAGTGACCGGCTCAGTGAATCAGTTTGGTGAAGTTCAGCCAATTGGTGGCGCAAATGAGAAAATAGAAGGCTTTCTCGATGCTTGTGAGTTAATCGGCAGTGATCAGAAGCAAGCGGTTATTATCCCTAAAAGCAATATTGCCAATCTTATGTTAAGCCAGAAGGTGATTAATGCCGTTAAGAAAAAGCGCTTTAATATCTATGCAGTAACGCATGTTAATGAAGCATTGGAATTGCTAACGGGTTTAAAGACGGGAACGCTTAAAGACGGTATGTACGAGGATGGCAGCATCTTCGGCAAAGTGCACGAGAAGATGGCCAGCTTACGTGAGAAAGAAGAGAGTAAAGATAGCGAAGAAAAGGGTGCTCATGAGAAAAACGCTTAAGCGACTAAAGCGAACAGGTTTTACACTCCTTATAGTGACTTGTGCTAATGTCTTTGCGGATGACTTGCTCTCAGAAAAGCTAATGACCGACGACGTGGTGCTTGAGGGGGTATTTGCACAGGGCGGTTTGTTAAAAGGTAATGTTAAGCCTTCGTACGACGTAAAACTGAATGAACGCGAAATTCGGCTTACGCGAGAAGGGGATTTTATTATTGGCTTTGGTCGCGATGCTGCGCCGGAGCACAAATTAACATTCAGCGCTCCTAATGGTGAACGTCATTCTCTAATTATTGATGTGAAGCAAAGGACTTATCCGACTCAAAGTATTAAAGGTGTTCCTCAAAAAACCGTGACACCCAGTAAGGATAAACTAGCCCGTATAAAACGCGAAACGGCGCTGGTTAAAAATGCTCGTAAAACTGATTCCAGCTTGCTTTACTTTTTGGATGACTTTACGGCACCTATGAGGGCGCCTATTACTGGTGTCTACGGTAGTCAACGGATTTACAACGGTACACCAAAGCGCCCACATTATGGTGTTGATTATGCTGGGCCAGTTGGGGCGCCAGTTTATGCTCCTGCTAGCGGTAAAGTTACGCTGGTCCATGAAGACATGTTTTACTCCGGTGGCACTTTAATTGTTGACCATGGTTATGGACTATCTTCAACCTTTATTCATCTAAGTGAAGTTGTCGTAAAAGAAGGTGAAGATATTGTGGCAGGCCAGGAAATTGCCAAAGTAGGGGCTGGAGGTCGTTCTACAGGTCCGCACCTTGATTGGCGTGTTAATTGGTATGGTACGAGAATTGACCCTCAGCTGGTTCTTTTGATAGCTGGTGATAAGTAAACTTAAAGCGATGGCATTCTTGCTGCAAGATGGTCATCGCATTCCATTCCATTATTACATTTACTTACCTAGTAAACTCAAACCGCATATACGAAGTACATTTCCGTTAAGCGCATTAGCATCGGGGCGGCTGAAAAAGCTCACTCCCTCTGCGATATCTAGCGGCAAGCCACCCTGTGATAATGCATTCATACGTCGCCCTAGTTCACGAGTCAATAAAGGGATTCGCTGGGTCATATCAGTTTCTATAAAGCCAGGTGCAATGGCGTTAATAGTTAGCCCCTGAAGGCCCTGGTCGGCGGTGTGTTGGCTCATCGCTTCAACATAAGAGGCTATTCCGGCTTTAGAGCAGGCGTAATTACTTTGTCCGAAGTTACCTGCAATCCCGGAAATAGAAGATATACAGATGATGCGTGCATTGTTAGCAAGTAGCTTCTTTTCTATTAGCGCACGATTGATATCCAGCACCCTGGACAAGTTGATGTTTATCACTTGATCCCAAAAGTGCTCTGGCATGTTAGCAATAGTCTTGTCGCGAGTAATGCCAGCGTTATGAACAATGATATCTATTACGCCGAGTTGCGCACCAATAGTATTGCATATAGAGTCGACCGAGCTTTCTGCGCTTAAATCCAATGCAACACTGTGTCCAGAAATCTCTTTAGCGAGAGCTTGTGTAGCACTTTCATTGGCAGGTATATCCAGGCAGACGACTGTTGCACCATCGCGCGCTAATGTTTTTGCGGTGTGATAGCCAATCCCCTGAGCAGCTCCAGTTACAAGAGCAGTTTTGCCGAGTAGTGGCTTAGCCTGGTCTGTTCTTTTCTGCTTGGTTGCTTTGTTGCAAAGCTGAATAGATTGTCCGCTTATGTAGGCTGACTTGGGCGAAAGGAAAAACCTGAGAGAGCTGTCTAGATATTTCTGAGCGCCTTTTTCCAGGTAAATAACATTGCTGGTGATCCCTTTTTTACCACACTCTTTAGCTAGCGATTTTGCAAACCCTATTAAGGAGCCTTGCAAAGAAGCGCTTTCCGGTGATTCAAGTTGCGAAGGTGATTGCCCAATAATGACAAAGCGTCCATTAATACTAATTTTCTTAACGGAACGAGTAAAGACGCTGTACAATTGCTTCAGTTCTTGGCTTGTTTTTATTCCCGTCGCATCAAAAACTAAAGCTTTAAACTTTTGATCTTCAAGGTTGTCGATCTGAATTTCTGTACATTTAGCTTTATAACTCGTAGGTGCGGCCGATAAGTTTAGTGTCTCGGTATTAGAGCGTGCACTAAACAGGGTAATGTTGTCGGAGTCGAGAGCCTTAAATACACTATTAGTCGCAAAATTATGCTTAGTCGCGGCAAGCAGGATTTTACCGCTAATATTATATAAGCTTTCATGTTCGCTACGAGCAAGATTAAGAGGTTTGGGCAAGTTCAAAGCTTGGATGATTGGCTGTGTATACTGAGAGTTCGCAAGCTTTAGATATAGATCACTCATGTCGACTTTTTACCCTTTAAAAAATAACAATAGAGCCTCGTGCGCGGCATGCGCTAGTGTAACGCAAACTATTATAATATCTTACAAAAAATCTATTTTTCTTGAGATAACGTTTTATGACGACACATGACAATTCCTTGAATAACGCTGACCAATATGCGCAGCAGTGGATAAATGATCTGCGCAAGCGCAATAGCCTGCTTAACGGTACGTGGATAGTCACTCTTATCATGGCCTTGGCTTTCGGGCTCTCAGCATTTTATTTTTATCACCAGGGTCAAACTGCACTCCTGGACAGCGTCTTATCTAAGCAAGAAATAGGTAAGCTCGAACTTCAGCTTAAAAATCAGCAAGCCAAAATGTCTACGTCTGGACAATCTCTTGCTGAAACCAAAGCTGAGCACGAGCGTTTGACAAGAGAAAACCAGGCTCAGCAGGAAAAAATACAGGAGTCGGAGGGTGCGCTTGCGGTCAATCAGGATATTATCGACAACCTGAATTCACAACTCGCTTTGCTTAAAGAGGAAAACGAGGCCCTAGCAGCATCCTTGAGTCAGGTTAGGGCGTCTTTGTTGAGTGGCGCAAGCAATAGCGAAGTGCTGGCCGGAGAAAATTCAAGATTAAGCGATGAAATCAAGGTATTAAATAAGAAGTTAAAAGATAGAAAAGGCGCTTATCTTGCGGTTGTAAAACGTCAAAAAGAGACACGCTCAGAGATTGATTATCTTGCATCGAACAACGATAAACTCAATCAGGAGCTAGAGTCTAAGGAGCAGCGGATTACTTCGCTACAAACACAGATTTCACAGTTAAGCGCTTCGAAGACATCTTTGACGGAAGAACTTACCACTGTTAAAAGCGACTATAGCTTACTCGAAGATAAACTTGCTAGCCTTATGGCGCCGATAGGTCCAGCTAGTAACCCTACTGCTTCTAAACCAGCGTTAAGCAACACGCTAAGCGCGCCAAGCAATAGCGCCCAAGGAGCAAACGCTACGGCAAGTGGCTTTGATGGCTTGGAAGAAATTAAGATACAGAAGCCGCGTGTACTTATGCCAATTCCTTCTACTAGCGCCCCCGCCAAAGATAAGGCCACTGAAAAAGCTAAAGCTTCTACCTTTGACTATGACAAAATAGCTATTCCATAAAGAGACTGTGTATTAGCGGGAAGTAAAAAACATGGATAGTTACAGAGGGGCGCATTTCCTTGCTGGCTCAGGACCAAGTTTTGTAACGGTTGCGAAAAGTTTATATCGTCGTCGATACCCTAATGTTGTAGTGCAAGGTGACTCCTGGTTTGATTACCCTGGCAGGCAGAAACATTTTTTCTACGGACCGAATAATTTACATCAGGCCCTGATGCAGATTATTCCTACTGGCGCAAACTGGTGGGATAGTAGCGTCTCAATGGCTACGGCAAAGCAGGTTTCGCGTGAATCCAGTGTATTTCGCTATGCTAAATACAATCGAGTTAGACTCGATGTATATTGTCTAAGTATGGGCGGGAATGATTTATTCGCTGGCTTAAAGTTTATCCTTAAAGATTATGATGATAAAAATCAATCGCCTTCAGAGTGCTTTAATTCAGGGAAAGAGCGCTTACTTCAAAACATCAGAGATGATTATCATAAGGTATTGAGAGACCGAGACCGATATCTACCTAGCGTGCCTGTCCTTGCGCATTGTTATGCGTCGCCAGATCAACGCCAGCGAGGCTTCAAGTTGGCATTCCTAAAGGCCGGGCCTTGGATAAAAACAGCATTTGATGCGAAAGCTTATCCACCTATGCTTACTTCTAATATAGATAACTGTATAAGGAGGCGGGCGATTCGCTATCTGCATGCGCAGCTTTCTGAAACAATTATAGGCGCAATGGGGCAATATCAGAATACGCTAAGTTATGATGCTTTTGGTCGGGGAGTAGACTTGTCAGCAGCAAAATATTGGGATGATGAAATTCATTTAAGCCCGAAAGGGTGGATTATGTACGCGAAAGATATGCAAGAGTATATGATCGAAAATGGTCTAGATATTAGAGCGTTGAAGAGGAGGTGAAGAGCTAAGCGGATAGTTATAGCTTAGCTCTTCAGATAGAGCGCTAGCTCAAGTTAGCAGCAAGAAGAGCCGCCGTCACCTGTTTCGAATATAGGGTCACCATCGAAGGGTAAGCTAGATCCACAGCCTTCAAAAATGCCGTAATGAGTGTTCCAGTCACCAATAAACTCGAAGTACTTTTTAAATCGTGTTTCATTCAGCATGCGCCAGGTATTGCCGCAAACAGGGAAAATCCTACCTTTTTCGATGATATGGTGCTTATCAAGAACGAAAGCGTGTTCAAAGTGCTCGATACCGCCTTTGTAAATAACAGCCTGGCCATAATCTTCACAGTGCGGTTCAAGGTCTTTTATTTTAAATAAACGGTAGGTTGCCGAATAAAAACCGATATGGCCGACTTTTTCTTGCACCGATTCATTTTCAATAGTGATGACATCGTCTTCTACAAGCCTCGGGTCCAAAAAACCGACTTTTTTAGCTAGGTTTTCAAAATCGTTCCAGTAAAGTGCGCCGCTCAAACACTCGCCGTATAGGACTGGGTCCTCAACAAGGTGTTGGGGAACTCTCCGGTCTGAATAGACGTCAGAGAAGTAAAGCTCACCTCCTGGTTTTAGTACTCGATAGGCTTCTCGCAATACGGCTTCCTTGTCTGGTGAAAGGTTGATAACGCAATTTGATACGATGATATCAAAACTGTTTTCTTCAAGGCCAAGTTCGTTTAAACGTTCGATATAACCCAGCTTGAATTCTGTATTCTTGCTTGCGTAGCCGAATTTCTCGGCATGGTAAGATTCGTGCTCAAGTGCAATGGTAAGCTGCTCTTCTGTCATGTCGATACCTAAGACACGGCCTTGTTCGCCAACCCATTGGGATAGAACGTAGCAATCTCTGCCAGACCCGCTGCCAAGATCCATTACCTGCATTCCTTCAAGCACGGGTGGGGCAATTAGACCGCAGCCATAGTAACGGGCTAGTACCTCATCATGAACCTTGGCTAATGCCGTCTTTACATGTCTAGGTAAACCAGCGCTTGTACAGCAGGCGTTGGTTTTAAGATCTTCGGTTTTTTCTAATACTTTCCCGTAATAGTTTTTAACATCATCATGCATGCAGGGAGATCTCTCTTTGAATTGTTAGCGCGTGTTTCTGAACTTGGAGACAAGTAAGACAAGCAATAGTCTTAAACGTTCAAATATATAAAACGAGTAAATTATCACGCTTTCGTCTTTGAATATATAGGGCTTGTAGCCTATCTTTAAATCATACCTTTTTCGAACATTGTCCTGGAAATTTAGTGCCATGAGTGATAGCAGTTTTGATTACCTTGGCGGTAATTATTATATCAGCGCAGCAAGCTTGCTTCTCGAATACCGGATGTTTATTGACTCCCATCCGACGCTTTTCAAAATAAACCAAGCCAATTCATATTGGCCAAAAATGGTTTTCTTTTGCAATGAGCTTGAAAAATTTCCTGAGATCATGAAGGCACTTACTCGTGTCCATGTTTGTTCGCAAATCGACTTCGAAAGGGCTTTGTTTTGCAGTTGGTGTGCGTTATTGATTGGCCGGTCAGCTGGCCTCACAGAAGCTAACCAAAGATTGCTGTTCGTCGCTGGTTTACTGCAAGATATTGGTAAACACGCACCCGATACCGAGACGATTGAGTTTCCCACAAAGGTTAATGGCCCTTTCTTTTCTCCAGCTAGCTCGCTTGACGGCAGAGATATTCACCCTCTGATTAGTTCACGTTTAGTTGAAAAGTACCTACCTGAGCTAGAAGGGCTTGCGGAGCTGGTTCTACACCACCACGCACGAAATGACGGAACTGGCTTTCCAAATCTCATTGGTGAGCCTCAACTTGGTCTAGACGCCCAGATTTTAGTGATCGCCAATGAGTTAAGTGACCGCCTTGATCAGCTAGGTGGTCACAATCAGATATCTCATACCTTATCAAACCTTAGGCTCAATTCTTTTTTGTATTTTGAAAGGGCGCATCAGCATTGGATCACCTTAGTTGAAGCGCACCTGTCTAGCCCGATCGAGTCACCAAAGAACTCAAATCTGTTTCTTGATATTGAAAGCAAGATTAAAGAGCTCGAGAAAATGCTGTCGTGCTTACTCGTCGTCAGTGCTGAGCTACTTCCGTATGATTTTGACCTGAGTGTCCATGGTTTGCGTTCAATGATTCATCGTCTCGTTAGGCTTTCAACCGATACCGGAGTGTTTGATCCGAGCCTGTTTAGGCAGCGCACTGAGGGCGTTATTGGGATGAAGATCGATAACGACTGCTGTGAGCTCCATAATATTCATGAATGTACTGTTGTTCGTGACATAGCTATCATTTTAAAAGGATTACCTGAGATTCTCTCTCGAATGAGGGTACTGACGGGTGATATTCTTTCCTCCAAAAAGTATGATGCCAATTACAATTTAGTCGCCAATGCCAATGAACTTTTATATAAAAATATTAAGTTACTGGAAGGCAGTCGTTGTAGCATTTTTCGCTAGTCTGTTCGTCTAGCTTGGTAATCAATCTTTTGTTTCTATTTGGGTAACTAGCGCTATTAGTTTTACTCGAAAGTAGAGCACATACTTGGCTCATTTTTGTGCCATTATCTACTGTAAACTGACTCTTAACTAGGTAAGTCAATGCAAGAAATATTCAATCAGGCCCTTGCACTACATCAGCAAGGCAAGCTAGCGCAAGCAGAAAATATCTACCGTCAGATTCTTGATAAGGCGCCAGGTCAGCCCGTGATATGCGCACAACTTTCTCTATTGCTTCAACAAGCTGGAAAGCTGCCGGAGGCTTTCTCTTTCGCAAAAAAAGCAATTGAAGCCTTGCCTGAAGAGCATGAAGTCGCTTTACAGGGTGCTGGCTTGGCAGTACAGCTAGGTCATAATCAACAAGCCGAAACGTGGTTAAAGCAAGCTCTTCAACTTAAGCCCAAGCATGAAAAAGCTTTAGAGCAATTGGCTGGCGTCTTAATTGGGAATCACAAAGAAAAGGATGCCTTAGGCGTTTGTAAATCTTTAATAAAAGTCTCACCGAAAAATGCAAATGCCTATAACTTAAAAGGCTTAGCGCTAAGTCGTTTAGGTGAGGGGGAAAAAGGCTACAGCTGTTTTCAAAAATCTTTGAAACTCAACCCTGGCCAAATAGCAGTGATTCGGAATCTTATCTTGTATGGTAAGGGGAGAAAAGAGCCTCTATTAGAAAGCATCATTCCTCAGTTGGAGAAAAGCTTTTCTCAGCAAACACAAGCGCCAGCAGTTCAAATGAACGTCGCGTATATTCTGTCAATGTATTATGAGCGAAGTAAGAAGACCGATAAATCATTCATGTACCTGAAAATGGGAAATGACATTGCTCGCAAAGGCGTAAATTATCAGCATTCCCAGACAGAAAATGACTTCAAAGCTATCTTAAACGCTTTTGACGAAGGTTTTTTAAATGAAGTAAAGGGGGCGCAACTTTCAGATGATTCACCAATATTCATATTGGGTATGCCGCGCTCAGGAACGACGCTAATCGAGCAGATTATATCTAGTCACTCGCAGGTCGAAGCGGAAGGAGAGATTCTTGACCTGAGAGAAAGCTTTAGAACGCACGGCGAGATATTGAATAGCGATATCTCAGCAGATGATAAGGCTAGCGCGTGTGTCGCAGTCATGACTGCTTATTTAGATAAGCTTAGAGCTAGACAGAAAGCTACGTATTTTACAGACAAGATGCCCTATAACTTCATGTTTGTTGGGCTTATCTTAACTGTAATGCCTAACGCTAAAGTTATTCATTGTACACGTGACCCGCTTGAAACCTGTTTTTCTATTTATAAACAAAATTTTTCTGGTTCCCCAGCATACACTAATGATTTAACAGAGCTGGGCCAGTATTATATCGCCTATAAAGACATGATGAAGCATTGGCAGAACCTATTTGGTGATCGTATTTATGAGGCTAATTATGAAGCGATGGTGGATAACTCAGAGCACCAGATTAACAACTTACTCGCCTTTTGCCATTTGGAGCCAGAGGGTGGCTGCTTCGAATTTCATAAAAATAAGCGCGCAGTGAGAACAGCGAGTGTCGCGCAAGTAAGGCAGCCTATATATAAAGATGCCAAGCGAGCATCGGCGCCGTATGAAAAATATTTGGCGCCTTTGATAGAGGTTTTACAGAACGTAGATTAGATCAAGTCTAATTTGCGTTCACTCCAAAGTTTCTCGGCAAATGCGAAGGCGTCCTTCTGTGAGAACTCTGGTTTTAAAGATTTTAAGGCGAGGGCTGTTGTACCGATAATGGCACCTAAGGCATATTCGTCTTCTTGCTCACCACGCCAAACTTGCTTAAGGTAGTTAACCGTTAAATCCTGCCCTTTAACGTGTCTTCGCTCAAATTGAGAAGGCCACTCTTCTTCAGTAAGCTCTCCCTTAATCGCTGACTTTACGACCATGGCATTATCAGGATTTCGCTCAATCTCTCCGCCTTCACCTTTTATTACTGAAAGTGATCGGTACCCTAGTAGTGCTCCAGCCTCTTGATGAAGGCCGCTATAGGGGGGGTGGAATATTCCTTGGAGTACGCTATCTGCGTTCAAGGGATTGATCAGTCGCGATAAAGAATGAACAGGGGAACGCAGCCCCATCAAGTGACGCATATTGATCATTTCGGCCAAGCGTGGGCTAATCGCATCGAGTGGCAGGTAAGCAAAGCTTCTAACATTCATACTGTCTGCAACTTCTTCCCATGAGCGTGAGACTGGTATTCCTAGTTCATTAAGAATATTTTCAGTATACAGGCGGTTTGCAGTATGACCACTTGCGCCGTGAATCATGACTCGATAACCGGCTTGAGCCAGCAAGAAAATTGCTGGCAGGTACCAAGGTAGGTGGCGTCGTTTTCCGGCATAGGATGACCAGTCAAGATCGGCCGCGATTGCGGGGGTATTAAGTTGCTCTTTAACGGCCTTTACAAAGCCGCTGAGCTCTTCAGCAGATTCTTCTTTAACGCGTAATAGCATAAGGAAGGCGCCCAGCTGCACGTCTTCGACTTCTCCCTTTAATATCATGTTCATTGCTTCAAAAGCTTCTTGTTCAGTAAGGGAACGGCTGCCTTTTTTACCTTTGCCCAGTATTCTTACAAAGGGTGCAAATGGGTGTTCTGCTTTCGCTTGTTTAATATTTACGTCTGTCATACGGGGTCGACTTCCTTAAAAAAGGTAAGTTTATAGGCAATTGGTTGGTTTGGGTAAGCCTGCGATCTTACTGGCTAGCTTTGCGGGGCTTCCCGGAAACAGGGTCATCAAATAGATGCTATTTCCTTTATCTTCCCCTAAGGTCTCTTTTATATGCTTAACAAGAATGCGCATAGCAGGTGAGAGATCGTATTCGAGGTAAAAGCTGCGCAGGGCGTCTAATATTTCCCAGTGTCCGGGCGTTAGCGTTAAGCCTTCCTGCAGGGCTATTGCCGCAGCAATGTCGCGTGACCAGTCATCCAGGTTTACTAGAAAACCTTGCTCATCAAACTGGATATTTTTTAGCGTGTCTTGATCGCTCATAATATGTGTTTAGCAAAGGCTAGATTTAATACCAGCTATGCACTTTTTCATGCTTGATGGTAAGTTCAACCAAGTCATTGTAATCAATTTTACAATAGTCTACCGGGATTTTTACACCCCTAGCCAAGGCATCTTCAGTCAGTACAAAAATCGTCGCGGCAATACAAGACCATTGACTGGCTTCAGACGAGGTTCCCAGGCATTGGAAAACCCCATCTTCAATGAGTACTACGCAGTCACCGTCCAGGATCGTGTCTGAAAGTTGCTGGTTCACAGCGACTTCTGAGGGTGGTTTGTTCAGTATATGCAGGGTCATAAAGTGGGGCCAAGAAGCTAGAATCTTAAAATAATGTCGGAATCGTTAAGCTTATTGCTTACTTGTGCTTTACTAAGTTCGCTTATCGCAAGTGAGCAATCGCTTAACGGGATGTTTCGGTCTTCAGCGTCTTGTTTATCTATATGCACTTTATCTACACCATAAATAGCAAGCGCTTTCATCATTTGGCGAATATTCTTCTGGTGTATGTTTGCAGGGTCTTGATCTTCCAATAATAGATAGCAGCCATCAGTTGCGAGTAGCAGGCTGATATCTTGCTCGAAGGTACCCGCAGCCAGCACAAGGTCGAGAGCTTCTTTTGCATCGCTGGAGCCGAACGGGGCTGAGTTTAATATAATGAGTATAGATTTCTTATCCATCTTGCCTCTGTTTAAGCTCCAAAGGTTATGAAGCGGTCAGAAACGGCCATTGCTTCTACTAGTTGCCCAAGCCCGGAAAGCTCGAAACCTTCAGCGAGATTGTTTGCGTCCTTTTGATGGCGAGCTTGCTCTGTGTTATCGATCAAGCCTCGGCGTGCTGCGGCGGCAATACAGATAACCAGGTCAAGGTTGTGCTTGGTACCAAGGTCTTGCCAGGCTTTATAAAGATCAAACTCGTCTTGTGGTGGTGTCGCGAGTTTAGTACCGCTATGAATACCGTTTTGATAGAAGAAGACGCGAGAAAGCTTGTGCCCATTCTGAAGGGCAGCTTTAGTGTATCGATAAGCGCTGTAAGACGACTGTGAATCGTAGGGAGCGTTAAGGACTAATACAGATATGTTCATATTTTAAAGGGCTAAAAACTAAAAAAGCCATGCTTAGTACAGACCAAGGCATGGCTTTAAAGGGTTGCTTATTTCTTAATCGTCCCCGCTAAATGCCATGAGTAGCTGAAGCAAGCTTAGGAACAAGTTATAGATCGACACAAATAGTGTCACGGTAGCTAGAACGTAGTTTGTTTCGCCGCCGTGAATGATCTCACTGGTTTGATACAGAATGATCATAGACGAGAAAAGTACAAACCCCGCAGAGATCATTAGCTGTAAACCCGCGATATCGGTAAAGATACCAATAACCATTGCACCTAAAAGAACAAAGAAACCAGCAGTAATCGTACCTGCCAAGAAGCTAAAGTCTTTACGTGTGATCAAGGCATAAGCCGAAAGACCAAAGAATACGAATGCGGTTAAGCCAAGTGCGTTAGCAACTAAGTGGCCAGCGCCTGCGCCAATGAACATGCTAAGGATGGGGCCAATTGTATAACCCATAAAGCCTGTCAGTGCGAAGGTAAGTACAAGACCCATGCCGCTGTTAGCCGTTTTGTGAATACCGAACAGTAAACCGTAAAAACCAACCAGCGTTATGATCATGCCAGGGTGTGGCGCGTTAATAACCATTGCGATATAGGCAACGGCAGCTGAAAAGGCCAGCGTTAAACCTAATAGCATGTATGTGTTCTTAAGTACCGATGAAACATCAGCACCTAAAGCCGCTTGCGAATTAGCACCCATAATATTGGCGAGGTTATCACCTTGAGTGTGAGCCGCCTGAGCTTGTGGATGTCTATTATCTTGCATGTAATGCTCCGTTTTAAACCAAGTATGTTTAGTTAGAATAATACTACATTTACATGCCTATAATAGTGGCGAGTATAGAAAATTCAACTCTCAAAAACTTTAAAAATAAATCGTTGACACCGCTAAAAAAATCATTAGTATACACCTCGCTTTCGACATGAAAGCAATTGCGGTGAGCTGCCAGAGTGGTTGAATGGACTGGTCTTGAAAACCAGCGTGGGTTAATAGCCCACCCGGGGTTCGAATCCCTGGCTCACCGCCATTTATTTCTTCCAGAAATAAGTGAAAACTTTCCTACGCTAAATCATTGTCTAGTTTCTAGAAATATCTTCTCAACTCTATTCTTGATTTTACTGTTTGATCAAATGGTTCAGACTCTAGTGAAATAAATAGACCGGAGTATCCAAGTACCCAGCCTTGTAACCAAGTACTCTGACAAGGTCTCGTTTGGTAAACTAAGATTGGCCTTGGTTATTTGTCTGCTGTACCTCTCGTGAATAATCGATAGAAATTTCCTCTCAGAAAGGACTAGCGTTCTTGCTGCACAGGCCCTGTGCTTCCAAGTTGTTAGCTCGGCACTTCAGGCCTACGTGAAAAACGAACACGAAAAGCGCCAGGAGACATAGATGTATGTTTTTTAAACAGGCGAATAAAAGAAGACATATCGTTGTAGCCGACTTCTTGGGTGATCTGTTCTAAAGACTTTTTACTGCCTTCTAGCATCCTTTTGGCAGATTCAATCCGAAGCTTCTGTACGTAGGTGATTGGTGTATCACTGGTAGCCGCTTTAAAGCGGCGTTTGAATGTCCTTGGTGTCATGTTGATACGCTCGGCAAGTTCGTCGATTGAAAAGTCTTCAGCAAAGTGATGTTCTAGCCAGTTTTGTAAGCTTATGATTTGCTTGTCTTGGTGGTAATGTTTGCCGGGTATACGTTTAATGCTACTAACCTTATCTTGGCCAATGTCGAAAACATATGACCGGGAGCTAGCTTGCGCGAGTTCATAGCCACAATAGCGCTCAATCAGAAACAGGCTCATATCAAACCAGGCCGTGCCGCCACCAGAGCAAAATATTTGCCCATCTTCTGTAATTAACTGGTCCGGCTGTAAGTCTACCTTTGGAAATTTCTGTGCAAACTGCTCGACGAAGCCCCAATGCGTCGTCGCTTTTTTGTGATCTAACATGCCTGTGTCGGCAAGCAGAAAAGCGCCGGTACAATTACATGCGATATCGCAGCCACCTTCATATAGTTTTCTGATCCATGGGAGTGCTGCTTTATTTAAAGCCAGTGTCTGAGCAATATCGCCAGCGATGGTCGGTATGACAAGCAGGTCACTTGAACTGATTTCTTCAATGGTTTTATGCGCATTGATTTCAATATTATTAGCACACCGAATTTTACCACCGTTTAAGCTAGCAATTTCGACATTGAATTGTCTGGATAGCTTATCTCCATGAATGTAATTCCAAGTAACGCCAACCGAAGCGAGTAAATCTGCCATACCGATAATTGCTGTAGCAAAGGCGTAATCAAACCCGAGAATGGTGACTTGCTTCATTGTTGTGTATCCAAGAATACTGGTGGCATAAACGGCATAGTTTAAGTCATAAAAGCCAGTTATGTAATCCCTCTCGATATGAGACAGTGATAGGTAAATAACCTATTCATCATTAAGAGGCTTGTAAGGCATGGAAACCGATTTATTAAATGAAAGAGACGTTCAGTTTCAGTTGTATGAAGTGCTTGAAACCGCCGCACTTACTGAGCGCGCTCGTTTTAATGAACATAATGTTGAAACCTTTAATGCAGCGATCTCTACAGCAAGACAAATTGCTGAGGATAAGTTTGCTAACCATAATGCCAAACTAGATTGTAATGAGCCCAGTTTTGATGGTGCGAAGGTAAGCATTCTGCCAGAGGTAAAAGAGGCCTTTGATGCGTTGGCTGAAGCAGGCTTTCTTGCAGGGCGAGATGACTACGAGTTAGGTGGGATGCAGTTGCCAGAAGTTATTATGGCTGCGTGTATGGGGTATTTCACAAGTGCTAACGCTTCATCAGCGGGTTATCCATTTTTAACGATAGCCGCAGCCAATTTAATCAAAACTTATGCTTCGGATGCGCTAAAAGGTAATTTCTTAAGCCCTATGTTAGCCGGTAAGTTCACTGGCACCATGGCAATGACAGAGCCTCATGCTGGGTCATCTTTAGCCGATATCACAACCCGAGCAAAAGCATCAGACACCGCAGGTCAATACCTGATCAAAGGAAATAAGATGTACATTTCGGGTGGCGATCATGAAATGGCCGACAATATTGTTCACCTTGTCTTGGCTAAAATTGACGGTGCGCCATCGGGCGTAAAAGGAATCTCGCTGTTCCTGGTTCCTAAATATAGATTGGATGACGATGGTAAACCGGCAGATCGTAATGATGTTGCATTAGCTGGGCTCATTCATAAATTGGGTTACCGCGGTACGACCTCGACCATGCTTTCATTTGGTGATAACAATGAATGTGTAGGGTATCTGATAGGCGAAGAGCACCAGGGCCTTCGCTATATGTTCCAAATGATGAATGAAGCGAGATTAGGCGTTTCGATGGGTGCCGCGATGATTGGCTATCGCGGGTATCTGAGTTCACTGTCTTATGCAAATGAGCGCTTACAAGGCCGCTTGGCGAGCCAAAAGGCGGATGACAAGCCTGTTGAGATTATCCAGCACGCCGACGTGCGTCGAATGCTGTTAGAGCAAAAAGCATACGTTGAAGGTGCAATGTCACTATGCCTGTTTGGTTATTTCTTATTAGATGATGTCAATACACACCCTGATGCAGACGAAAGAGAAAAATCAGAGCTCTTACTGGACTTACTGACACCCGTGATCAAATCATGGAGCTCCGAAGTTGGTGTAAAAGCGAATGATCTAGCGATTCAGGTGCTTGGCGGTGCAGGCTATACCAGAGAGTACCCTGTCGAACAATATTGGCGCGACAATAGGTTAAACCCAATTCATGAAGGAACGAATGGTATCCAGGCCTTGGATTTAGTGGGTCGCAAGCTATGGCAGCGCAACAGTAAAGGACTTCAAGTTCTGGTCTCTAAGGTGAATTTAGACCTTTCTCGTGCTAAAGAATCCAGTGAAAGGCTTCAAGCGTGGGCGCAAACAATTGAAGAACATTTGTCACTAGTGCATAGGGTTACTATGCAATTAGGCGCTGACCTTCAGAAAGAATCTCCTGACTTGACCTTATCTAATGCCAGTTCTTACCTTTCGATGTTTGCTCGCGTGGTGGTGTCGTGGCTGTGGTTACGCCAGGCCTTAGCGGCAGAAAAGGGGATTGCCGAAACTGAGCCCGCAAACCATGAAGAGCTTTCGTTTTACCGTGGCAAACTCCAGGCTGCTCAATATTATATTAAATGGCAATTACCATTAGCTAAGCACGAAGCAGATCTACTTTTGGGGCGAGACGATACCTGTTTTGAAATGCAGCCAAACTGGTTCTAGACCTTGAGACATAAACCAAATTCGAAAGCGGAGGAAAAAGTGAGCTATATTGAAGTCGATGTAAGAGGTTCGATCTTATTGATCAAGGTTAATCGAGCGGAAAAGTATAACGCGCTAACGGTCGAAATGTATCACGATATTGCACGAGCCTATTACCAGCTGGAGCATGATAATAATTTGTGTGTTGCCGTATTTTACGCAGAGGGAGAACATTTTTCAGCTGGCTTGGAGCTCACTGATTGGTTAGAGCCTCTTAAATCAGGAGGCTTGCCGCCTTTGCCTGAGAGAACCATAGACCCCTTTGCATTATCAGGCCCAAGCTTGTCGAAGCCTGTTATTATGGCGGTGCAAGGTTATAGCTATACCTGGGTGGTTGAGATGATGCTCAATACAGATATCAGAGTTGCTTCGGAGAATGCACGCTTTGCTCAGCTGGAGGTTCAGCGTGGTTTGTTTGCCTGTGGTGGGGCAACGATACGGTTACAGAATGAAATGGGTTGGGCCAATGCTCAACGATATTTACTCACGGGTGACGAGTGGTCGGCCGCTGATGCGTATCGCATGGGAATGATTCAGGAAATATGTGAGCCAGGGAAGCAGTTAGAATGTGCCTTAGCGCTAGCACAGAAGATCGCTAAGGCAGCTCCTTTGGCTGTACGTGGAAGCTTGACTTCATCTAAGCTTGCAAGACAAGAAGGCGAGGCATCGGCCATAAAGCAACTTTTTCCTAGCTTAAAGCCCGTCATTGAGTCAGAAGATATGAATGAGGGAGTTCAGTCATTTATCGAGCGTCGTGATGCGGTCTTCGTAGGGCGTTAAGCCCTGAAGGATCAATTTAACAAAGACGAGGCACGCTTAGGCCAAACCTAATGCCCGCAGTACAAATATTCCTGTGCTTACTGTTAATAGTGACAGTACGGTGGATAAAGCGATAATCGTTGCGGCCAATTCGGCGTTGCCTCGCATGGCCTTAGCCATTACGAAACTCGCTGTAGCTGTGGGGCTTGCGAACATAAGAAACAAAGTACCCAATGCTAAATCTTTAAAACCCATCACTAAGGCGGCAAGGGTGAACAGCAATGGCAATCCAACAAGCTTCAGTAAAGTTGCTTTTAATGCAAGATGAT
>NZ_LWEY01001690.1:0-812 GCF_001634935.1 Oleiphilus sp. HI0043
TCTATACCGGCCATAAGGTTAAATTCAGGCGCGGAAATAAGGGTGATGGCTAAACCCTTTTCGCCCGCTCTGCCGGTGCGACCTATACGGTGGACATATATCTCACCACGCCTCGGCATTTCGAAGTTGATCACCAGATCCATGCCTTCAATATCAATACCTCGTGCAGCAATATCTGTAGCGACCATTACTTTCAGCTCGTTACGGCGCATTTTGCTCATCACGAGATTTCGTTGTTTCTGGTCTTTGTCTCCGTGTAATACACCAGCGCTAATTTCTTGTTGCTGCATGACACGGTAAACCTGATCTACTTGCTCTTTCGAGTTACAAAAGACAATGCTGTGACGATATGTTTCGTTTCTTAGTAGCCAGCATAGTAGTTGGTATTTGTGAGCGTTATCGTCAGCAAAGATGATTTGCTGATCAATTGATGTGTGAGTATCGCTTGTTTGGTTTAGCTCATACACTTTTGGCTCATCTAGCAACTGGTCTGCCAGGCCTCGAAGTGCTTTATTGGCTAGTGTTGCTGAATAGAGCTGCGTTTGACGCCGTTGATGACAGTGTTCTGAAATAGATAGAATCTCATCGCTAAAGCCCATGTCGAGTAAGCGGTCTGCTTCATCAAGTATCAGGATGTCTACCGAAGAAAGGTCTAACAGGTCTCTGGCAAGCAATTCAGACAAACGCCCCGGTGTTGCCACGATAAAGTGTGGCGGGTTTTGAATGATTTCGGTCTGTTTGTGGATGTCAGTACCGCCACCGATATGACCCAACTTAAGTGCTGTAAAGCGAGCTAGCTGTTTTGCCTGCTT
>NZ_LWEY01001691.1:0-470 GCF_001634935.1 Oleiphilus sp. HI0043
TGTGCACCAATCACCTGGCCTATTGGCATGGGTAAAGAGTTTAAAGGTGTTTATCACTTATATAAGGATGAGACAGTCCTTTATCAGACGGGGCAAGGTCATCAGATTCAGGATTCAAGAGTAATAAAAGGTCTCGATAATCCAGAGCTGGAAGAGGCGATTGGGCATTATGCAGAAGAACTTAGAGATGAAATTGAATTAGTTAAAGGTGCATCGCACGAGTTTGATCATGAGCTATTTTTAGCAGGCGAACTGACGCCGGTGTACTTCGGTACCGCTCTGGGTAATTTTGGTGTAGACCATATGCTTGAAGGCTTAACTGAGTGGGCGCCTGCGCCGCAATCACGAGCGACGAATGTGCGCCAGGTTGAGGCCGAAGAAGAAAAGTTCACAGGCTTCGTTTTTAAAATTCAGGCAAATATGGACCCAATGCATCGAGACAGAATCGCATTTATGCGCATTTGTTCGGG
>NZ_LWEY01001692.1:0-673 GCF_001634935.1 Oleiphilus sp. HI0043
AGGCGCATGTTCACGAGATGAACCACAACCAAAGTTTTGACGTGCAATAAGAATATTTGACCCCTGATAGCGCGCCTGGTTAAGCGAAAAGTCCATATTCAATGGGCGCTTTGAACAGTCTTGCCCAGGATAGCCTTCATCCAAATAGCGCAACTCATCAAATAAGTTAATACCAAAGCCCGTGCGCTTGATCGACTTAAGGAACTGCTTTGGCATAATCATATCGGTATCGACATTGGCACGATCAATCGGAGCAACGATACCTTTAACTTGTGTAAACTTTTTCATCGCTTTTACCCCTTAATAAATTCACGTACATCAACAAAGTGACCGGCTATGGCAGCCGCAGCGGCCATGGCAGGGCTAACCAAATGCGTACGACCACCAAAGCCTTGGCGACCTTCGAAATTACGGTTTGAAGTTGAAGCGCAATGCTCGCCTTCACCCAACTTGTCTGCATTCATTGCCAAGCACATTGAGCAACCCGGTTCACGCCATTCAAAACCGGCTTCTAAGAAAATCTTATCCAGCCCTTCTTGCTCAGCTTGCTCCTTGACCAAGCCAGAGCCTGGAACAATCAGCGCCTGCGTTAAAGAGTCTGCAACCTTGCGCCCCTTGACCACTTCTGCTGCCGCTCTAATATCTTCAATTCTTGAGTTAGTACAAGAACCAA
>NZ_LWEY01001693.1:0-999 GCF_001634935.1 Oleiphilus sp. HI0043
CCGCAAACTGATCACTTTACGCTCTAGTCGACGTTTGATGGAGTCGCAAGGAGAAGTATTGCAGCAATTGGTTAGTGAAGAGCGCTTGAAAGAAGTGCTCAAACATACCAAGCGTGATATGCAAGATTGTTGGAGCACCGTTGGCTTGGTTCACTCGATGAATAAATTTTTCGATAAGATGGATAAAGAACTCGATAATGTCGAGAGTGAAGCAAAAATTGCCGACAAAATGGTTCATGCAATTTATAAGCGCTTCAAGTCGGACGTTCATGCCAAGTACCTTAAACCAAGAAAGTTTACAATTGGTGAGCAGCGCAAAGCGCTAGAGGCTTTGAAAGCAAAGTTGGTGAAGTTCTGTCGACGACCTAAAATGTTTATGACGGAACAATCGGTGCTGATAAATCACTTTTTTAATACCTTTGCTGCAGAGATGCGTCTGATCCAGCTGCAAATTATTAAACAAGCCAAGCAGTGGCCAGAAGAGGCTTTATTACCGCTTATTCAATATACTCATGAGCAAAAAACCATGCTCGAAGAGCGTGTGAGCCACTTAAGGAATTTAGCGAGTTCGAGTAAGGACAAAAAGGTTCAGCAGGCTAAATTGAAAGAACTGATCGATAGAACGCATCAGCAAATTAGCGAAGTTGAGCAAATACATCAGAGCCTGAGTACACCGCCGCCAAGCAATGTGATTAGTATTCAGGATATTGCCATTCGCTAGAGGGCCGTTTACACTCCGCTTTTCTTGATACGCATCATAAAGAGCCCTAATCCAACGCATGCCTGAAACTGCCAGTTCCTCACCAAACACTTCTAACGCGCAAGCGATGCACTCTGTAGGTATCGTTGAGCCGAAAGTTGCACATTTTGACCAAGCGCTAAATCTGATCAGTGGCAAGACGCTGCAACAATATGAGCTTGTCTATGAAACTTACGGCGAGCTGAACGAAAACAGAACTAACGCAATATTGATCTGCCATGCCTTGAGCGGCGATCATC
>NZ_LWEY01001694.1:0-650 GCF_001634935.1 Oleiphilus sp. HI0043
TGTTTGTGCCGCCAAACTCTTCCGGTACGGTCATGCCCAATAGACCCATTTCACCAAGTTTAGGCCAAAGCTCGTTAGGGAACTCGTTATCACTATCGGTCTTTGCAGCGATGGGCGTAATCTCACTTGCGACGAAGTTAGAGACCTGGTCTCTGAGCATGTCATTGGTTTCACACAAATCAAAATTTAGTAATTGCATGGTTGGCCTCACATTTCTATTTATTCGGTAAGAGATTGTTTATGTCTTTTGTTTATTTATCGCGTCTATGCACCGAGACTCGGCTTCATCAAGTTCGAGCTGCATAACACGAATATCTTCAACCTGTTGCTTTAAGACTTGTCTGCGCTCATTAATTTTATCGAGCAGGCGTCGTAATTGAACTTGGTTTGCACCACTTGGGTCGTACAACTGAATGAGTTCTTTTGACTCGGCAAGCGATAAACCAAGGCGTTTGCCTCGAATAATCAGTTTTAGTGTGACTCTGTCGGCATCTGAATAAATTCGCGTTTGTCCCTTTCGGGTAGGGTGCAGAAGTCCCTCTGCTTCATAAAAGCGTATGGTTCTGGTGGTGACATCGAACTCGCGAGACAGTTCGCTAATGCTGAATTGTTGGCTCATTCTATCAACCCTTTTTGGCCAATTTACTTTA
>NZ_LWEY01001695.1:0-980 GCF_001634935.1 Oleiphilus sp. HI0043
AGTAGGCAGCAGCTACGACTTGCCTATGTTTTCAGTCGGACGAGCCGCGCATGCAGATGAAGATATTATCGAGATTCAGGCGTGGTTAAAGTCCTCGTGTCATGAAGATATTGATATTCCCCAGATGGCCGAAAGAGCAGGCATGCCAGTACGAACGTTTACACGTCGTTTCAGGCAAGCATTAGGCATGACACCGAATCAGTACCTTCAGGACTTACGCATTGAAAATGGCCGTGACTTATTGAAATCAACCGATCTAAGCATTCAGGATGTGGCTGAAAACGTTGGCTATAAAGATACGGCTTACTTTTCTCGGGTGTTTAAAACCAAGGTAGGGCTGACGCCAAGTGATTATAAGAAAATGGTGCGTCCAAAACTCTTCCAGTTAGATTAAAGAGTAATAATTTGGGACAAAAAAAGAGGAGCCTGTTTAGGGCTCCTATAATAGGGGTTTCTTCAAGGAAGACAGAATCACGATCGCTTCTTCGTGATCTGTAATAACAGTATAAGACTAAAATTTCCGTAATGTGGTTAAAAAGTGAGCTATATTTGTAATGATTCGTTATAACATGCTATCGCATGCCAAGAATTACTTACATAGCAGTCCTTTCACAACATTTAGCCTTGCTGTCGTAAGTTCAGACAATGGAAATGTAACTTGGTTCAAAAAAATAATAATACTTGATGAATCTTTTCAGATTTACGTGGTCTATTAGCATTCATCCCCTTACAAAAGGAAGACTAAACCGAGATGTCTCAGGCACCCAAAAAAGTCCTTTTTCTGTGTACCGGTAACTCTTGTCGAAGCCAAATGGCCGAAGCCTGGGTAAATACGATCAGAAATAAAGAGTGGCAAGCATACTCTGCAGGCATAGAAACCCACGGTATGAACCCTAATGCTGTTTCAGTGATGGGGGAACTTGGGGTAGATATGAGCAAACATTATTCTAAGCATATTGAAGAGCTCGAAGCGCAACAGT
>NZ_LWEY01001696.1:0-1054 GCF_001634935.1 Oleiphilus sp. HI0043
CCTTCGATACGATAAGAGACAGAAATGAATTACAATATTGTCGATACCGCGATTTCATCACTAAAAGCAGACAGCCTATGCATAGGCCTATACGAAAATCAGACACTATGTGAGCAAGGCAAAGTGCTCGACAAACTTCTTGATGGGCAACTAAGCCAAAGCATATCGCAATTCGACATTGATAGTGATTCAGGAAAAAGCTTCTTCCTACCCCTTCGTAGCGAACACGCTAATAGCGTTATTCTTTTGGGCATGGGAGACAAAAAGAAGTTAAACCTAAGCAGCCTAAACAAGGCCTTCAGCGCATTAGCAAGTCAAGCGAAAAGCGCCAAAGTAAAATCCTTACACTGCTTTTTGGACAATACTATAGATGGCACAGACATTAGCGCCAGACAACTCGCAAACAGTCTCGTTCGCTCAATTTCTGACCAGCATTACACTTTCGATCAGTACAAAAGCAAAAAATCTCCGGCCATCATATTGGAAAACATCAGTGTCGTCTGCTGCACTGCAGACCAACAAGCCTTGAGCGAAGCAACTGTGATCGCTCAAGCTCAGGCGAGAGGCATGGCTACAACCAGAACGCTTGGCAACCTACCCGGAAATGTCTGTACACCTGCTTACCTAGCAGAGCAAGCACTAGCGCTAGCAAGCAGAAGTAATAACTTTGAAGTAAAAGTACTCGAAGAATCTGATATGGAAGCACTAAACATGGGTGCATTTTTATCCGTATCCAAAGGTAGCTCAGAACCAGGAAAAATGATTATCCTTGAGTATAAAGGTGGCAAAGAAGGCGATGCGCCACATATGTTAGTCGGCAAAGGCATCACCTTTGATACCGGAGGAATTAGCTTAAAACCTGGCCCGCAAATGGATGAAATGAAGTATGACATGTGCGGTGCCGCGAGCGTTATCGGTACGATGACTGCAATTGCCGACCTACAACCCAAAATGAATATCGTCTGCATCATTGCAGCGGCTGAAAACATGCCGGCTGGACACGCCTCCAAACCTGGTGATATCGTGACAACAGCTTCGGGTCAAACAGTAGAAA
>NZ_LWEY01001697.1:0-937 GCF_001634935.1 Oleiphilus sp. HI0043
TGGCTCTAAGCACAAGGGGATAGTTGTTGAAGAAAAGAATCTCGCTTCTGTGCTTGAAAAAGTAGGTGTTCAACGCTTTAAATTGGTTGACGGTCAACTGTACAAACTCCAGGACGTAGAATTAGACCTCTCTGCTATTGCTAAAGGTTTTGCAGCAGATAAAGTTGCTATCGCGTTGCGTGAGCAAGGCATCGCAAACTTTCTGGTAGAAATTGGTGGTGAGGTAGTGACTCATGGTAGAAGTGTTCGTGACTCCTTGTGGGTATTAGGTATTGAATCACCTGATAAACAGGGTAGAAACGTTTATACTAGGGTTCATCTTGGTAATGCTGCGCTCGCTACGTCGGGAGATTACCGAAATTATTTTGAAGAAAATGGTAAACGATATTCTCACACGATTGACCCACTCAGCGGCAGGCCAGTTGAGCATCTGCTTGCATCTGTTAGTGTGATTGCTGAAGATTGCATGTTAGCTGACGGGCTTGCGACGGCGCTAATGGTGATGGGTGAGCAGAGGGGGTATGAGTTTGCCTCAAAGCACAATATCAGTGCGTTATTTATCTATCGAGGTGATGAAGGCCTCATAACAATGCACACTGATTCGTTTAAACAGTATCTTAAGTAGGAGGAACTTATGGAGTTATTTTTCATAGTTTTCGGTGTTCTTGCCCTGTTAATGTTGGTTATGGCTGTTGGCGTTATTTTTGCCAATAAGCCGATTACCGGTTCGTGTGGTGGAATGAGTGCGCTTGGTATGGAGGTTGCTTGCGACGTCTGTGGCGGTGACAAGGATAAATGCGACAAAGAAGTTGATAGTTCTGCTAAAGACGCTACCGGAAAAGATATTTCTTATAATGCAATGAAGTAGATACAGCTTAAGTATCATTACATACGGTTTTTTCTAGAGGTTCAGGAGATCAAGGTTATATGGCTGAGT
>NZ_LWEY01001698.1:0-940 GCF_001634935.1 Oleiphilus sp. HI0043
TTGGCTGGCACCCGCCTACCTTGTTGGTGCTTATGACTGGGTTTTGGGTCACACAGATAAAGCGCTTCAAGCAGGGGTTTATATTGCCGCCGCTTATGCATTAATGATCGTTGTGGTGATGTTGGAATCGGTTATGAGAAGACTCTTGGGTATGGAGAAGGCTGGATGAGTGGTATCGAAACAGGCTTGTATCAGCATTATAAGGGGGCTGAATACGAGGTACTTGGCCTGGTCACGCATAGCGAGACAGAGGAAAAGTTGGTTGTCTATAGAGCTTTATATGGCGAGTTTGGATTGTGGGTGCGTCCTTTAGATATGTTTAAAGAGTCAGTGTCCATCAACGGTCTAGAGCAAGATCGCTTTAAGCTCATCAATGCCTATAACGTCGAGCTAGGAAAACATTTACCTTCATCACTCTAAACTTAGTGAAACACACTAATCTTCTATAAAAACAACAGGTAAGCGTTAATTTAAGAGAAAATACTTTTAATATCGCATTGTTGTTGTTGTAAAACCTGCTATAAATTATCTATGTTCGACTAATTTTGTCCATAATGCCTCATTTGTTTGGGCCGGGATCATGCAGGGGAATCTATGAACTCCAAACTATCATTTGCGCGCCAGGTGATAACGCAAAAGCTGAGAGGGCTTAGCCTTATTAAGCGTATGTTAACACTGGCGGTCTTCGTCAATGTATTAATTTCAGCTAATGCTTTCGCACAAGATGCCGCTGCTAATGAAGCGGGGGCCGATATACGTATGCTGATCGATATCTCCGGGAGCATGAAGAAGAATGATCCGGCCAACTTGCGAATCCCGGCGGTTAACCTATTAACTGAGCTGATTCCCGATGGCGATGAAGCGGGTGTTTGGACTTTTGGTCAATGGGTTAATAATTTGGTCAAGTTAAAAGCTGTTGATGAGCAATGGCGTCTTGACG
>NZ_LWEY01001699.1:0-735 GCF_001634935.1 Oleiphilus sp. HI0043
TCAGCGCAATCGCTAATGAGTTGGCACCACGTAACCGCGAGCTGCTTGCAAAGCGTGATGACCTTCAAGCTAAGATTGATGCGTATCATTCTGAGCGTAAAGGCCAGTCTTTGGATTTCGCAGAGTACAAAGCATTTCTTCAGGAAATTGGTTACCTGGTAGAAGAAGGCCCGGCATTTGAAGCAACGACTGAAAATGTAGAGCCAGAGATCGCTGAAATGGCTGGCCCACAGCTAGTTGTGCCAGTAATGAACGCTCGTTTCGCATTGAACGCTTCTAACGCTCGTTGGGGTTCTTTGTACGATGCGCTTTATGGCACGAAAGTTATTTCTGAAGAAGGTGGCGCTGAAAAGGGCCCAGGTTATAACAAAGTACGTGGCGACAAGGTTATCGCTTATGCTCGTGGTGTATTAGACACGGCTGCACCTTTGGCTAAGGGTTCTCACGTCGGTACAACAAACTACGCAATCGTTGACGGTAAGCTTGCCGTGACACTGGCTGACGGTTCTACTTCAGGTCTAAAAGAAGAAGACAAATTTGTTGGTTACACCGGCGACGTAGCTGCACCAACATCTATTCTTTTGAAGAACAATGGTTTGCACATCGAAATCCAAATCGATGCGACTAGCCCAGTTGGTTCAACTGACGCTGCTGGCGTTAAAGATTTGATCATGGAAGCGGCACTGACCACTATCATGGACTGTGAAGACTCTGTTGCTGCGGTTGACGCAGAAG
>NZ_LWEY01001700.1:0-8055 GCF_001634935.1 Oleiphilus sp. HI0043
ATGTAGGTGCTTGCTGGGATAACTCTGTTGTGGAGCGGTTCTTTGGAAGCTTAAAGCATGACTGGGTTTTGAAAGTGCCCCAGCCAACGAGAGAGCATATGAGAAATGATGTGGCTGACTACATGCGTTATTACAACTTAGAGCGGCTCCATACTTCTAACGAAGATATGTCGCCAATCGAGTACGAAAACTCTTTAAGAAAAGTGTCCTGATTTAGTTGCGCAGAACACATTCTGCTTGACTCGTTTCACCAGTCAAACACCATTGCAGAAAAAACCAAGGAAACGAGAACGACAAGCGTTATCACCAATCTCAACCTCATGAACCAAGACTCCAACACCTCTTCCTCAAATAGCTTTCGATCAATCACCAGCAAATAGATAAAACAGAAGGCGAACACGAGCGAACTATAAATCGACTCACAAGACGCTGCTAACCAAGCTAGAAGAGTGACAAAATTACTGTGCAAGAAGAGATTGATGGATGCATCACGAAGCAGAAACAATCCCCAATGAATGCCCGCCAGGAAAGAGATGATCACAGCGGCATATATACGCAAAGCCAAGTTCAAATTAGTCTCGTGCATATCAGAAAGGAACAGATACATACTTGGGATCAAGTAAAAAGGGAGTGCTCCGGCAAAGGTCAAGGATATTGCGATACAACGCTTATTTTTGTTCATGTGGCAGATTAACTCCAAGTCTGAGTAAAACCGTTCATTAGGCACTGGCAGCGTTCGAACTGTTTTATTGTTGATACCAGTTTATAGATCTAGCTCTATTTAGATCGTTTCAATATTGTCTAGCAATGTCAGCGCTCTCTCGTGAATGAGCTGCTTTTCTTGATCAGATTTTTTAGCCCACTGCTTGGCGATAAAAGATAACCTTTGATTGTCGGCCAAGCGTTCTTCATGCCTTCCAAAAAAATCCCAGTAAAGAGCATTGAATGGACAGGCGTCGGGCGTTACCTTCTCTTTAACCTTATAATGACAACTCTTACAGTAGTCACTCATCTTGTTGATATAGTTGCCGCTCGCAGCATAGGGTTTTGTGGCGATCCACCCCCCATCAGCAAACAAGGCCATCCCTCGAGTATTGGGTAGCTCAACCCACTGTAAGGCATCGATATAAATCCCTAAATACCAATCATCTACCTCATCGGGATGAAGACCAGCCAGCAAAGAGAAGTTACCTGTTATCATTAAGCGCTGAATATGGTGGGCATAAGCATACTCTAAAGACTGTTTGATACTCTCCTTCATACACGCCATCTTGGTTTCACCAGTCCAAAACCAACTTGGCAAAGGTCTACTCGCATTCAATCGATTCTGTTCCGTATAATCCGGCATATTGGCCCAGTACATTCCTCTAACATATTCTCGCCAGCCAAGAATCTGACGAACAAAGCCTTCGATCTGCGAAATCGAAATACTAGATTGCTGTTGATAGTATGTTTCAATGGCGACATCGATCACCTCATCAGGGCTAATAATCTTGGCATTCAAAGCAAAACTCAGCCGTGAGTGATATAGGCTCCAGGAGTGAGGAGAATTGCAGGTCATCGCGTCTTGAAAGTAGCCGAATTTCGGGAGGCATACTTGGCAAAAGTATTGAAGTTGAGCCATCGCTTGTCGATGGTTAATCGGCCAAACTAGCTTAATGTTCGCATTACCGAAACTGACAATCTCATGATCGTTCAACCGTTTTAGAATGACACTTACGTCATTTTCAAACACCAGTGGCTGGGGAATATCAGCTAAGTCTTTCTTTTTGAGCGCATGACGATTGTCCTCATCGTGATTCCACTTTCCACCTAAAGGGCTGCCTCCTTCCATCAAGACACTGAAGCGTTTACGCATTTTACGATAGAAACCTTCCATTCGATGATGTCTGCCACCTTCGAACCATAGAGGTAGTTCGTTGTGCTCAAGAAAAAAATGCTCGGTTTCATAGAGTCGGGAGGTGATCTCCAAGTCTCGAGTAAATTCACGTAGTTGAACATGCAGTCGATATTCATCAGGTTGCTGATATTCAAATACCTGACAAGCGCAGCGTTCAATGACAGATGAAAGCAATGCTGGCAAATCTTTATATCCCGAGCTTTCGTCCAAATTGAAGTACTTTACCCTATGTCCTGCCTGTCTTAGATTCTCCGCAAAATCCTCCATCGCGGCAAAGAAAGCACAAACTTTTTGAACATGATGCTTTACGTAGTTAGTTTCCTGCGTCAGTTCAGCCAAAATGTACAAGGTGTCAGGATCAGATTCCTTGAACCAAGAGTGACGGCTATTTAATTGATCCCCCAAAACAAGCCTTAGACGCTTGGTTTTCAAACTCATGATTTCTCTCTCGTTGGCCATTGCTAGAAAACAGTGCGTGCAATATTTTTCAACTTTTCGTAAAAACTCTCCAGATCCCTGTTTTGAGCGCACTCAATTTTCATCTTGTTGTGAAAAAAGAGAGTTAGCTTAACTTTGTGGTCACTGAGCATAATCGTGTAACCGTCATAACTCAGTTCGAGGCTAATTTGCTGATAAATAAGCTTGCCTCCCTCCATGCTTCCTTTTTGCCGAATGCATTCAGCTGCCAGCATGACTACCTTTGGTTCAATATGCTGTTCCAAGTTCCCAACTCCTAAAATTAGAATGTGCCCCAAGACCACACCGAGCATTTAAAAGCTTATACGCATCAACGCGTCAATGGATCACCCCATGCACTGATCCAAAATGAAACCTGCTTCGTAAGTGCCTGAAACACCCTCAGCGCACTACGGAATCCATATGCTCATTAAACAACGAAGAGTTCTATACTGGTTTACTCGAGACCTGCGAATTCATGACAACCAGGCGCTGCACGCCATAAAAAGCGCCGATCGCCTACTGTGCATCTATGTCGTAGACCCTAGATGGTTTCAGCAGAAGCTATGGCAGCAACCTTCCATCAGCAAACATCGCTGGCAGTTCACCTTGGAATGCATTCAGGATTTAAAACAAAACCTCGCACGATATGACCAAGAGCTGATTGTTTTATATGGTGATACAACTGAGCTGATATCCAACCTTATCAATAATTACGGCTTTAGTGACCTCGTATTGACTCAGTCTTCCGGTTCTTATGAGCGGCACATCCTTAAAGCGATTCGCAGGAAATGCTCCGAGGCTGCGGTAATAGAATATGAACAATACACGATCTTCAATGAGTTAGAACTACCGTTTAAGGTCTCTCAGTTACCCCAAACATACTCACGCTTCAGGAAATCAATTGAAAATCAAGGTGTCCCTGACCCCCTTCCTGCCCCCAAATTCCTGCCAATCATGCCTAAGATAGATATGTTGGAAGCAGAGAAGATTCCTGATTGGCTTCCTGTGAATACGACTTCGCTCCGCTTTACCGGTGGTGAACGCGAAGCGTTTGGCCATCTGTTCGAGTATTTCTCCAGTGATGCGCCCCGTCGCTACAAGACAGTAAGGAATGAATTATCCGGCTGGACCAACAGCAGCAAAATATCACCCTGGTTAAGTAGCGGCTGTCTATCTCCACGCCAGGTCATCAAGAAATTGCTTGAATACGAACAGGAAAACGGGTCTAACGATTCATCTCGTTGGCTATATGTCGAGCTATTGTGGAGAGAATATTTCCAATGGTGGCACTTTCTAAAAGGAGACCAACTATTTAGTTTCCAAGGATCCAAAAAGTCACCCCCGCTTACTAGTTTCTACCCTGAACGCTTCAGTAAATGGTGTGAAGGCGAAACGCCTTTCAAGATTGTCAATGCCTGCATGAAGGAACTAAAAAACACGGGGTATCTATCAAACAGAGGCCGACAAATCGCAGCCAGTTGTTTGGTTAATGAATTGAGCGTGGACTGGCGCTATGGAGCAGCTTGGTTTGAGTACTGTCTCATTGACTTTGACTTGGCAGTAAATTGGGGCAATTGGCAATACATTGCAGGCGTGGGGGTTGACCCAAGAGGAGGGCGCCACTTCGATCTTGAAAAGCAGTCGAGACTCTATGACCCTGACGGTTTGTATCAAAAACGCTGGGGAGCTGAAACGGATCCAAATTTAGACTCTCGCGATGCTGCCGACTGGCCAATCATACACGAGTAATAGAGATACCGAACAAAGACGAGCAAAAAACCGAGTGATCCATTAATTGATTCCTAGCGTAACGGATCGATGAGAAAGGCAAATTTCAAGTCTACTATCAAGCAAATATTCTTTTGGAAAATATGGGGAAATACAATGTTACTGAATCATGCTTTTGGAATGTTCACTCACCCTGATGAAGAATGGGAATCGATCCGCAAAGAACATAGTAATCCGGGAAGAATTTATGTTGCATACATTGCCGTTCTAGCAATGATTAGCCCAATATGCGCCTATATATCGACGACACAGTTTGGTTGGCAAGTTGGCGATGGGCAAATCACTAAACTGACGACCCAGAGCGCTTTGCAACTCAACATAATCACCTACATCGCAATGCTTATTGGTGTATTTGGGCTTGGCTGGGCAATCGATTGGATGTCTAAAACCTATGGAGGCAAACATGATGAATATGCAGCAAACGGTATCGCCTTGGCAGCCTATTCTTGTACGCCACTTTTTTTGGCTGGTATCGCCCTTTTAAACCCTGAACCTATTTTCAACATGGCTGTATATCTTATAGCGGCAGTATATGCAGGATTCTTGATCTACGACGGTTTACCGATTGTCATGGGTATTAGCAAAGAACGCGCATTGTTGTTTAGCGGCGCTATCTTGACTGTCGCTCTCGTTTACCTTGTAGCAACAAGAGTCGGTACAGTCGTCATCTGGAGCATAGGCTTCGCCCCTCAGTTCGTATCAGGTTAAGTAAAGCGAGATAGACGGGTTCATCAATGTTGAACCCGGTCTGTCGATGGCGTTCTTAATGTCAATATGTTTTCAGCGGATGACAAGCTTGGTTGGATACCGATTGTACTAGTCACCGTGCTCAACTGTGTTCAATATTAGCTGCGATCACTACGCGCTTCTTACTAGGGTGTTCATATCTTTTGCCATGATTGATAACTCGTGCGCTAATTCTGAAAGCCCCTGACTTGCATCCATCAAAGTTTGCCCCGCGTCGGCGTTTGTTCGACTAATATCTTCAACATTCTTACTCTCCAGAACAATCTCTTCAATCTGCGTACGTTGCTTGCTCATTGAATCTGAGACGGTAGAAATATTCCCCGCCGCCTGTTTTACCGAAATGACGACTTTATCTAGCGCGGAGCCCGACATATTGACTGCTTCAGCACCCGCTTTGACATCAGAACTCGCTTTGTCTAACAAAGTTCTAATCTTCTGAGCTGATTCGTTGCTTTTTTTGGACAGTGTCCTAACCTCATCAGCCACGACAGCAAATCCTCTACCTTGATCCCCTGCACGGGCCGCTTCAATTGCAGCATTAAGTGCAAGAAGATTGGTCTGCTCAGCGATATCCGTAATGACATTCATCATGGCAAGAATACCGTCATTACTTTCCTTCACTTCCTCCATATTCTGTATCGCTGTTGCCATTGATTCAGAATCGTACTAAAGGAATATCTATGACAGGTCTGACAGAAGATAAACTGCAAGAGTTTGCTAATGGTGTGGCTGATTTGTGTGATCAGTTAGGTGTTGAGGATCATGAAGAGAAATTGACCGCGATTGGGAATACTTTTATAGGGGCAGCGCTTTCACTAGGGAAACCCAACTTCTCAGTCAATGTTGATGGCTTAGCTACAGCTTCTGTTGAATCCGTTCTAGAGGCCGTCGAAGAAGAATAATTAAGGTTGATCGAACAGGTCTAATTGTTTTTCTGAACTGTTTTTTCTTCGTAAGGTAAAGCCAAGTTGGGAATGTACTTCTGATAACCAGGCTCGATAAGCCTGTCCACACCTAGCTTCAAATGGGTAAGCCTGGTTTAGTTTTTTCCGTATCAGCTTCACATCATTTTTCCCCGTTTCGAGGATAACTGCATGAATAATTGGTCCCGCGAGCTCTCTATAATGATCTAATTTCGACGCAGAAGACACGGGTTCCAGACAGCTGACCAGGTTAAATTAATGCACAGTGAAAGTTTGAGTGACTGCCCTTGCCTGATCGGAAAGCGTTTTATTGAGATTCTTAACTAAAAGGTTAAAGGTAACCAGAGTAAAACCATCTTGCGCATATTCGAAAACAGCGTCTATATCCAGGATGAACCCTTTATCAATGTTGGTTTGAACTAGGTCCAGCATGAGTTCTACAGCATCGGTTAAACCATCTATGTCTTCACAGAAAGGAATCTCTATAGGTCTTTTCAAAAAAACTGCCTTCATTTTTTTTCTATTATGCATCAGGGATGTTTGGCTAGTATAACTCAATTGCAACAGATGCCTCTGCACAATTGTCAGGCTCAGATATCAAGCAGGTCTCTATTATAACATTGGCATCTTTTGGAATAATATCCAGAAAATCCGTTGCATCGACAACATGATTTTGGATACCTTCAGGCTTATTTAAAGGAATACTTGTTGTAGAAAATTGGTTCAAATTATCCTTTGCATATACACTTTCAAATGAAGCGAATTCACTACACCCATAATCTGCTCCCAATGCCATTGGGAAAGAACACTGGATAGTGAACAACTCCAGATCATTATCAATCTCAATAATATCATTATCACTCAGATAGACCTTTGCTTGGTAAAGCTCTCTTTGATTAACACCTAACGTAGTGTCATCCGAATATTTAACCGTTGTCATCCAAGTTATGCTTAACTTTTCTTCAGGGTTAAAGTGATTTTCTGTACTTCTATCATTTGAAAGCAGATTAAAAACCTTTGGGTCTAGAGGTGCCTCTCTAAACTCGATTACTAACTCAGGCCCTACTCCACCGCCTTGACCACCATTAGTTCCAGGGGCAGCTCCACCGCCACCACTTCCACCTCCATTACAGCCAATTAGAGTTCCAGTAACTAAGCACGTTGATATAACTTTTATAGCCGTATTTTGCATTCCTTTATCCCCTGAATAGTGAAAATAGATTATATTTCAGCATCAAAAGGGATTTACAAATCAGAGGGTCTTTGTTAGGTGACCTTTATAGACTTGATCAAAGCTAGGAAATGTTCTTTCGCACTTTATGCAATCACGAGAGAACAGTAAGGACATGCCTCCCCGCCTTTTAAATCCCTTTCTTGTACCTGCGAATAACAACCTTCACATTCGATCGTTTCTTCGCTAGTGCCCAATGCCACTTGAGTTTCTGGGAGAAACCCTTCCTTTTGAGCTTCTATAAGAATATCAGACATTTTATTCCGTTGGTATCTGTAAAACTCTGATCTTATTAGATAATAATATTGACGACCCCAAATAAAGGATCATTAGCACCTAACCTTAACGCAAAAAAAAGCCCCATATTTCAGGGGCCAAACTCAACACTACTCAACCGGGCTGCTTAAAGGTGCTACAACTTTTCATAGTAGATACTCGATTAAAAATTGAAATTCAGTTTATAAGGCTCTGTGATACTGTCCTTACTCTACCATTCAGACATAGCGCTGAGGCATAAAGTCACATTTAACCACATATTTTTCTCAAAGCTCTATAGACACTATATCCGCTAGATCATTCTAAACGGCCCTACCCTAAATCAAAGCTATTATGACAAGCCAGATAGGTATTCCCCCCCACTCTTAGCCCACTCTGGATCAATAAAACCTCTAGGTATCGCACACTCAAGCAGGTTATTTAAAGCTCTTCACGAGACTTATTCAGATTTGAACAATTAAGATTCTTGGAAGCAAGGTCGTTTTTCAAGAGAAGATGGCCTCAAACTGGACATAAGCAAAATATAGGAAGGGAGGTGCGAACACCTCCCGTTAGGCCTTACTGCCCCGTAAAGTTAGAAGCCAAGTACTTTCCGTTGATCGTAAAGAAAACGTAAAGCGTTTGCTTTTTAGGGTCTTCGATGGACTCATTCTCAAATGTAACGACCCATTCTGGGCCATGTCCGAATGATTTTTCCTCGACTGATTTAGAAGTTACGCTAGACCAAGATG
>NZ_LWEY01001701.1:0-688 GCF_001634935.1 Oleiphilus sp. HI0043
TAATGTAAACATAAGCATTAGCCATACGCTCAGTGCGAAACAAATAGGGCAAGGTGGCGATAACGCCTGGAAATGGTTGATCGAAAGATATCGATAGGATTGAATTGAAAGCAATCGATGCTGTTTAAGCAAACCGCTAATTAATTTCAGACGTGACATACCATACTCTAAGACTAACGTTTCTAAATCGTGAATTTGCTCAAAATATCGGTCACGATGTGCTTCTGTATCATACGACTGAAGATAAAATGTGACGCTAGAAATTTTGCTCACCTCAACGCCATGAATTGCTCTTAGCTGCTTTTTCTTGCACCAACCTGCTTTGCAACATATTGCCCAAAAATCCGGATGCTCCGGCGAAAATCGTGATGGATATGGGAACGACAATCCCAATTTCTGTATTAGTCTGTCCTCGTCACCAAGCTTCATGCGAAGTTTTTCATCAATGTTAGTGATCAGGTTAGTCAAATAGCCAACCGTCGAGTCAATTTTTTCTGCTAGGGATGCCTGGCCCTCGATGATTGAGGCGAGTGTTTTTTCAATGCGGTCATCCCTACCTCGACCACATTGAGGACAATGGCGCGTAGCAATTTCCTGTCGTGTTTTGGGATATGGGGAGTGGCAGCGCGAACAAGTACTTCCTAAGGTCGTATCATGAATGGGGCAATTCGTTAACCAAGGATAATCA
>NZ_LWEY01001702.1:0-986 GCF_001634935.1 Oleiphilus sp. HI0043
TTTGTTTAAAAATCGTAACAACAAAGCTTACTTTCTTAATAAAACTGCTTAAGGCTGAATATCTGTATAGACAGTGCCGGTGTTCGGGTCATACTCAACGTTATGTCCATCAACTGTTGCCTGATAGGTATATCGACAATCACCAGAATTCACCGTTGTCAGGTAGTCTTCACCCACGGCTGTCGACGTCGTTAGGCCATTAGTATTCATTAATGCCCCCCACAGTGCATTACACTCAGCAGCGGTCATTCCACTGGGGTTGGTGTTACCATTTACGCCTGTTGGCCAGCCATCGACACTAACATCGATAACATTATCTGGTTCACCATATCCAGGTAAGTCTGTAATGGCGGTACGGGTACCGTTTGCCAGCCACTGGGCTCTAACCAGTGAAACCGACGAGGTAAAACTACCACCAGCGCCTTCAACAGCCGATCGATGCGCCTCATCAGAAATCTCAGCAAACTTCGGGAAGGCCACCGCAGAAAGAATAGCTAGCACGGCAATCACGACCACTAACTCAATTAATGTAAAGCCGGACATTTTTTTCATAACTTCAAACTCTCTTCATCAATGTAAATTGAAACCTGTTTTTGAAAACCCGTTTTTGAAAACCAAGTACCTGCTTCAGAAACTGCGCTCATGGTTTACGGCATGAGCTGCAGAACTAATCCTTCATATTCTGAATGTTTATTCGCTTGAACTTTATCCTTTGACAATAGACCAACTACTCTAAATTGCAACCATTGCGAATATCTTTGGCGCTGCCATTCAGGTTCATCGCTAACAATCCTTGAGAACTCCCCCTGCAATTGCGCTCGCAAACTCTCTACTGACACATCGCGCGGCTGATAAGCAATATCTCTTAGTTTTGGGTCAAATACCCAAACACCCGCTAGGTGCTGACTTTCCTCTAAAGCTTGCTCTCCAACATAGTGCGTCACGTCATCCTGAACCCAGTTCATCGGATTTGCGCCCACAAACTC
>NZ_LWEY01001703.1:0-1009 GCF_001634935.1 Oleiphilus sp. HI0043
ATCATGACTGACTTGGAAGTCATTCATATGTGAGCCTAGCCCTGCAATATCTGAACTAAAACGATGATGATGCACAACCTCGCGGGACTCAATATCCACGGCAAGGATCTGAGGTGTTTCTTGCCCATGGTCACCATAGTCGAGTAGCCATAAGCGGCCTTGTCTGTCTAAACGCATTGATAGAACAGTACTCAAGTTAAGACCAGCTGGTGACTCGAACTCAAATGGTTTGGCTTCGCCATCAACCAGTTCTGCGATGTTATAGGGTGGAAAACCTTCCGGATGATAAGTGAAAAAGATGCGCTCATTTTTCGAGACTGCGATGTTTCCAGGAGGGTAGGGCAGGTCAGCAACTTTGATAAGCGCTTCAGCCGGGAGCAGGGGCTGGCCACTTCTATCAGGGAAGGCATCGCCGCCGCCGTAGAAACCATCGAGTGCGGCCGCACCGAGGCCAATAATCAAAACAACTGCGAATAATAGTGTGGTAAGGGCTTTTAACATGATTCTCAATTTATCTTTGTAAAGGTAGGTGGAGGGCATTAAACCATAATCTGGCTTTGTGCGCGAAACAGCTCGAAACAAAACACGATAAAAATTACTTGAAATNAAAAATGCCATCCCCACATAAGGTTTCAAGGCTTTTCAGGTCGGTGGTAAGCAAGGCTGCATTGATAATGCAGTCCCTCTCATAAGTTTGAGATAAATTGCTGCCGGAAAGCGACAAATCAATTTTTCTGAACAACGAAAAACGAGAGAAACAAATATATGTCAGCACAAGATAATTTAGAAGCAAAGCAGGAAACCCTTGGCTTTCAAACAGAGGTTAAGCAGCTTCTACATTTGATGATCCATTCCCTTTATTCAAATAAAGAGATCTTCTTACGCGAATTGATTTCAAATGCTTCCGATGCAGAAGATAAGCTGCGTTTTGAAGCGCTATCTAACAACTCTTTGTACGAAGACGATGGTGATCTGAAGATTCGTCTAGAGTTTGATGAAGAAGCCAAGA
>NZ_LWEY01001704.1:0-805 GCF_001634935.1 Oleiphilus sp. HI0043
ATTGGTTTTATTAAGCTTTAGGCTTCAGAATTTTGGTTCCAAAATCAAACTTCTCGAGATTTTCCGCTCTCAGCGCGTTTTTTGGCGCTTGTTTGAACATAGACCGTGTCAGTGGTAGCCATACTTGAATGCCCCAGGTCTTCCGAAACATCCTTAAGGGCGCGGCCTCGTTCAATCTCCATGCTTGCGCCTGTATGACGCAGCCAGTGAGGTGAAACATCTTTGAAAATTTGCGCTGCTTTCTCTCCTGATCGAGACCTCATAGTCTCGTAGGTTTTATCGAGCACCTGATGGACAAGACGCGCTAGTTGTCTACCACTCATACCTCCAGCCCCACGAATTTTCTCCACAATTGGTTGCTTGTCCTGTCTACCAGGCAATGCAGGCAAGCCACGCCATAGCCGATAACGTTCTAAATAAGGCAGGAAGCTATCTGGGACAGAAATGTCGCGAATTTTCTTTCCTTTACCGTATATCTTGAGCCACCAGTTTTTCTTATCGTCTTGCCAAAAGTGGCTCATAACAGGTATCCAGTCGTCACGCTCAGCTAATTCAGAAATTCTCAAAAACATTGTTTTCATTGCAGCCAATAAAAAAATATTCCGCTCAAAGAGTGAGTCTTCGTCAGCCATTTTTTCAGCCGTAATTAGTAGTAAATCCCATTGTGCCTGGTCTAGCCGCTTTGTTTCTTTTACCTGTGCATCCTTAACTAATCGCTTACAGTCTTTTTTTGCAAGACCTGCCGGATTTCCTAATGCTATTTCGCTCTCCATTAAGTGTGTGTAGAAACCGCTTATAGCAGAAA
>NZ_LWEY01001705.1:0-697 GCF_001634935.1 Oleiphilus sp. HI0043
CTGACCGTAAGCCAGGAAAAGCTGACTCAGCAATGATCACACTGGATGGTGAAGAAGCTGTAATTCCAAATATTGAATACCTCGAATCATTAGCCTACGAGAACCTATGACTAAAGCAAAAGAGCACCTAAATAATGCTGCACTCTCCGGGCTGCTATTTTTCTGTGTGTTCTTTGCTATTAGCTTGTTTCTTAACGACCAAATAGCACAGAGTGTCCTATTTTTCATCTGCGCGCCTTGCTTTACAAAGGCTTTCTTCACTGCTCATCTTTCATCGCCCTCAAGAAAAAAACAACTCTTGATAGCCTGCACCGCACTGTGGGTCTGCATTGATATAACGCTAGTCAGCCATAGCCTTAGTGAATTCTCATTAGTTTTATATTGGCTGTTCCCTTTGGCAGCAGCAACGCTTATTTTAATTGGGGTAAAGTTTGGCTCGATTTTGTCATTGAGTGCGCTATGCCTCAGCTTCCCACTAACACCTGAAAACAACAGTAGCTCATTTTTCTTTCAGGCTTTATCGTTTGCATTATTTCTTAGCTTATTCTCGGTATTACTTACTTACCTTACCAAGCTAGAGAAAGATCTAAAACTCGCCACTAGAACTGACCCTTTAACCGGTTGCACAAGTATTCCTTATTTCAAACACAAACTAAAATCTGCCACCGAACTTCAACGACGCTATAAGGATCAGGTC
>NZ_LWEY01001706.1:0-1312 GCF_001634935.1 Oleiphilus sp. HI0043
CGTTTACGACACTTGATTAAAGTGGCAGAAAAGGAAGCAAAGCACTTAGAGTTGACGTGGAGCCGCTTAAAATCTGAAGAAGTTAATCCCCAATGGGTTGCTGGTCTTGAAGATGATCTAGATATGGCTGAGCGGGTCGATGCGTTTGTCGCAAGGTTTGGCAGGCTTCAAGATCACTTAGGTGATAAGTGTACTCCCGAGTTATTAAAACAAATGCTTGAAACGCCAAGTTCTGCAATCAATAACTTGGGACGAATGGAAAAGCTTGGATTAATTGCTTCGGTCGAACAGTGGATAGAGGCGAGAAATCTTAGAAATCGTTTGGTTCATGATTATGTAGATGATCATGAAGAGTTTGCGTCTGCGCTTAATCGGGCAATTGGGTTGGTGGATGTGTTGCTGGCTGTCCAGAAATCATACAATAAGCAGGCTCAATCGCTTTTAGCTCTTTAAGGTCAAAACACAAAAGACGGTTCACCACAGAGGGCACAGAGAGGCCTGCGGCCTACACAGAGAAATAAAAATATCAAAGCCGTCATAAGCAAGATCCTATCACTCGTGTTATTCTGTCTATTATCTAGATCATAAAATGACAAAGCCACTGAAACGGTTTAAGCGATATGGAAAACTCCGAGCTGGTTTCTCTAATAAAACAACATCTACCAAGTGTTAAATTGATTTACCTCTTTGGCTCAAGAGCTACTAATGAAGCTCGACCTTCGAGTGACTGGGATATCGCAGTCATGGCAGAGAAAAAAATACCCGTATCTACCTTATGGGAGCTTAAAGAGCTCCTGGCAAATACCTGTTGTGCAGAAGTTGATTTGATTGACTTGCTTCAATCGACCACGGTTTTGAATGTGCAAATTATAGAGCGAGGTCAGTTGCTGTATGATGCTTGTGACGCTGCGATGTCTTTCGAAACGCGTGTTCTCAGCATGTATGGCCGTTTACAGGAGGGGCGTGAAGACATTATGACTGACTTTGTTGCTCAGCTTAAAGGAATGAAGCATGGATGATGTCATACTGAATAAACTCGCAACAATAAAACGGTGTTTGCAGCGAGTTCGCGAGGAATTTACTAGCGAGGCAGAATTCAAACAAAATTACACCAAACAAGATTCTGTCTTATTGAATATTCAAAGAGCGTGTGAGGCGTCAATTGATATAGCAAATTATCTAATTCGTGTGCACCGGCTGGGAATACCTCAGTCGGCACGTGATAGTTTCGATATTCTAGCAGGGGCAAAATTGATTACGGTCGACATCTCTGGCGCGATGAAGCGAATGGTTGGCTTAAGAAATATAGCAG
>NZ_LWEY01001707.1:0-967 GCF_001634935.1 Oleiphilus sp. HI0043
TCGAAGTCATACTCAGTTAATTTTACCTATGGTGAAAGACTGTTTGGGCCACGGTAAGTTAAAAGCTAAAAATCTGGATGCGCTTGCTTTTGGTTGTGGGCCAGGTTCGTTCACGGGTATTCGTATCGCGACTGGTATCGCGCAAGGCTTGGCCTACGGAAGTGACTGTCATATCTATGCCATATCTAATATCCAAGCTCTAGCCCTACAAAGCTATTTGAAGTACGCTATTTCTCAAGTGCTTGTAGCAATTGATGCACGTATGGATGAGGTGTATTGGGCTTGCTGCAAAGTGGAGAAACAGAGCAACGGGAACGAGGATCCTTATTATCGGGTGGAGACTTTGGGTATTGAAAATGTGACTAAACCTGAATTAGTGAGCTTGCCTGACGCGATCACGGATGGGCCTATTATTGGTGTCGGTAGTGGCTTTGACTACTCTGAACGTTTCCCTTCGGATGTAAAAGGGCATTTGGATAGTTTTGATGCTGAGATGAGACCAGAGGCTCATGCTATTTGTCAGCTGGCTCGTTATGCGCATTTTAAAGGTGTAGCAGGGCTACTAGAAGACGCGATGCCATCCTATGTCAGAAATACGGTTACATGGAAAAAACTGCCGGGTAGAGCCTAAGTGCTACTCGCTATATGGATTGATAGTTAAGGATTAAAAATGACTTGGTTTGAAGCAGTTATATTGGCACTTGTTCAGGGCTTGACGGAGTTTCTACCCATATCGAGCTCCGCTCACCTGATTTTGCCTTCACAAGTTTTGGGCTGGGAAGATCAAGGCTTGGCTTTTGATGTAGCGGTTCACGTTGGCACCTTGATGGCGATAGTCATTTATTTTCGTAGAGAAGTGATTCAACTGAGTGGCGCATGGTTCAAGAGCGTGTCGTTTAAAGAGCAGTCTAATGATGGTCGCTTGGCCTGGTTGATTATTCTGGCAACGATACCCGCAGGTTTGGCT
>NZ_LWEY01001708.1:0-1281 GCF_001634935.1 Oleiphilus sp. HI0043
ATGCTCTTGCTAAGTCAGCCCGTCATGGCGGCTTACTTACAATTGCTGAAACCAAGAAAGAACAACAGGAGCAAACGCACTAATGGCCGAACTGATCGACTTGGTACTGCTTGCTATGTTGGCGCTCACTGCTTTACGCATTATATTTTTGAAAGATTTATTTGCTGTCGTCATGCTCTTCGGAATATATAGTTTTCTGTCAGCATTGATATTCGTAAACCTTGACGCAGTTGATGTCGCGTTCACCGAGGCATCGGTTGGTGCGGGCATATCTACAGTACTCATGCTTGGCACACTGGCATTAACTGGTAGAAAGGAAAAGCAAAGTGCCCACTCTTCAATCCTCCCTTTGGTTGTAGTCTGCGTAACCGGCGCTGCCTTGATCTACGGCACGCTCGACATGCCTCCCTTTGGGCACCCTGACAACCCAGTACACGAACATGTCGCTCCACGCTATATAGAAGAGTCACCTAAAGAAGTCGGATTACCGAACATGGTGACATCAGTACTTGCAAGCTATCGTGGCTTCGATACTTTAGGAGAAACGGTTGTTGTATTTTCAGCAGCAATTGGTGTCTTAGCATTACTTGGCGTAAGGCGCCGCGAAGAAAGTGATGCGCCAGAATCTGGTTTAAAAGCGCACCACGTACTGCACGTTGTTGCCAAGCTAATTATTCCCTTGGTTATACTGTTTGCACTGTATGTTCAATTTCATGGTGATTTCGGCCCTGGGGGCGGTTTTCAGGCCGGTGTCATCGCTGCTGCGGCTTTCATTTTGTACGCTTTAGTCTTTGGGACACCAAGCTCATTTGAAGTAGTAAGCCCAAAGTTTTTGCAATTAATGGCCTCTTTTGGCGTACTGCTTTACGCCAGCGTTGGCTTGTACAGCATGCTTAAGGGCGGCCAATTCCTTGATTACAACAAAATCGCAGCAGACCCAATCGCTGGCCAACACTACGGTATAATTATCATTGAACTTGGTGTTGGTATTACAGTGTTTGCCGTTATGCTTAGTATTTTCTATGCCTTCGATAGCCAGGCTGAGAGGTCTAACATCCAGTGAACTTTATTCTCGATTACTACAATTACTGGATCGTCGTATTTTTGATGATGACCGGTTTCTATATCGTTATATCCGCAAATAACCTGGTCAAAAAGGTCGTTGGTTTAAACGTCTTTCAGACCTCAGTTTTTATGCTTTACATTTCTATGGGTAAAGTCACTGGCGGCACCGCACCAATTGTCGTCGAAGGGGTTTCTCAATACTCTAACCCCCTCCCT
>NZ_LWEY01001709.1:0-819 GCF_001634935.1 Oleiphilus sp. HI0043
AACAAGCTAAAACGATTGCTTCTAGTGACACTGAGGCCAGACTTGCTCGCTAAATAGGCTCGTCTTGTCGTTCGCACTCGAAACATTTTAGCGCTCGGTTCTTACACTGGTGATAAAGGTCACTCAATGAAATATGAATACGCTTGTCTGCTTTTCCTGCAGGTTCTCGCAACTGGCTGGCTAGTCATCGCACCGCCGCTACCAAGCTACGTCATCGTTCCCTTAGTGTTCATGACAATGATCGTTGGCTTTATGATTTGGCAACGCATTGAGCGATCTTTAGTGCCCTATGACCAAACACCGCGAGCAAAACGGGCGGCAAGAGAAAAGCAGGCGCAAATTGAGTTATTCGATAAAATCCACCATATGATGGATGAAAAAATTGCGCTTATCGCCCAGCTTGCAGAGGATACTGAAAAACTTACACACTCGCTTTCTGACGATACGACACAAACTGCAGAGACAATCGAACGGGCAGACAGCTATGCTAAATCATTATCAAAATCTTTAGATGAAAACCTTGAGCCCAGCACACTAGAAAGCCTCAACAACTTTGGAGAAGTTTCGAATCAGGCCTTAGCCCAGCTGATTCAGCAATTTGAAAACATTCAGGCGGCTTCTGTTACTTTAAACCAGAACTTTGACGATATTGATGCACGTTTTCATGAAGTAGTTGAGCATCTAGAAGATATAAACAAGATCAACTCACAAACCAACCTCCTTGCGCTCAATGCCGCGATTGAAGCCGCTCGAGCAGGCGATGCAGGAAGAGGGTTTAGCGTTGTTGCAGATGAAGTGCGCACGCTTTCAGTTCAAACA
>NZ_LWEY01001710.1:0-669 GCF_001634935.1 Oleiphilus sp. HI0043
TATTCTCTACTTAGATCACCCTGAACTTTGGATGCGCCTTAAAAATCAGTCATATTACTTGATATATTTGCTGCGACAAGTAATTACTGCTATATTTCTGCGTTGTTGTAAGGAGCCCGCTCGCTGTGATCGATTAGCAGTAACAGACAATATAGAGTGAGTGACAAGAAATCTCAGGAATACAAACTTGGTTCATCCGTTTTTTCCACTGTCATCAGCCCACCTTCAACACACTGGTCCCGTAAAAAAGTTACATTGAAAGGCGCATTCCCCTATATAGATTCAGCTGAGTTCAGTCAACTATATAGCTAAAAGCCCACGGAGCAGTAAGACGACAGATTATATAGACAGAAAACCGACAGCTATTTGCTTGCGACACAAGCTAAATAGGCGTTGAAAGTTTTGTACGCACGCAATGAAAAAGAATACATAAAGCGAGCCTTTCCACCAACAGAGTGAAAAGTAGAAAGTACAGACAACACGACACGGTATAGAAAGCTCTGTCATGTCGTAAATTAATTAGGATTCCAGAGCAATTTAAGCTCTGGAAATAAAACTAAAGCGTGGAATCGCATTAGGAAAACAGAATTTATAGCCCGTAAGTGATGCAGACAACAAAGTCTTGCGATTGAACGCAGACCATTAATGTTAGTACGCACTATCACTTAC
>NZ_LWEY01001711.1:0-18531 GCF_001634935.1 Oleiphilus sp. HI0043
ATTTCTAATAACCAGACGAAAGCACTGGGTTCACTTATGCTAATTAAGCCAATATCGATTAATGCCCAGATAATAATCGCGACGAGCAGCGCTGCGAGGGTGAGCCCGACGGGCCCTAAAGATTTTAGCGTAGCTCTAACGTAAATAACCCAGCCAATGATTAAGGCGACTGCTGATAAGGCTAACCAGGGTGTTGGTTCTGATATAGAAGAGAGCAACCAGTGGTAATAAGAAAAGGTGCTTGGGTTGTAGCTCAATAATACAAGTAATAAAGCGAAAACGAAGCGAATCGCGATGCCTTTGGATGTAATGCTCTTCATTCAATGGGAACCTGTTAAAGAATATTTATCTTCTTAGTATAATAAGCAATGCACATTATAAATACTTACCAATTAGATACCTTGTTCGTTCTGCTGCAAAGCCCACAATTGGGCATATAGACCTTGCGCTTTGATAAGAGAGTGGTGGCTTCCTTGCTCGACCACGCCACCCTTATCAATGACAATAATACGATCAGCATCGACAACGGTGGAAAGGCGGTGGGCGATAACTAGACTGCTCTTACCTGCCGATACTTCTCTGATTGCCTCCATCACTGCGGACTCAGATGCGCTATCAAGCGAGCTGGTTGCCTCGTCAAATAGCAGTATTGCCGGGTTCTTGAGGATGGTTCGGGCAATGGCAACACGTTGTTTCTCGCCACCGGAAAGTTTAAGACCTCTTTCCCCGACTTGAGTTTCATATTGCTTGGGTAAGCCCTCAACAAAGTCTTTCAAATGAGCAAGTTCGATTGCGTGCTTTACTTCTGCATCGCTTGCACCAGGGCGACCATAGCGTACGTTTTCAATCAGGCTGGTATTAAATAGAACGGTGTCTTGAGGCACTACGCCAATCGCTGCGCGCAAACTGTGTTGGGCGCAGTGCTTAATGTTCTGATCATCAATCAGAATCGCACCTTTGCTGGTGTCGTAAAAACGAAATAGTAGCTTCGCGATAGTTGATTTTCCGGCGCCGCTGCTACCAACAAGCGCTACTTTTTCTCCTGGCTGCACGGTAAAACTGAGATTGCTCAGAATCGTTCTACTTGGCTCATAGGCAAAGGAAATATCTTTAAACTCGATCTTCCCGTTTGATACTGTCAGGGGCTGAGCGTTTTGCGTGTCGACAACCAAAGGTGCTTCTTTAAGCAGGCCAAACATACGTTCTATATTGGTCATCGAGCTTTTGATCTCTCGATAGACGAAGCCCAAGAAGTTTAAGGGTAGGAATATTTGCATCATAAAGGCGTTAACCAATACGAAATCACCTAAAGTCATACGTCCGGTGCTGACTTCATGAGCTGCCAGTACCAGCATGGCGGTTAGCGATGAAGAAATGATCAGTGCTTGTCCGCCATTCAGTGCAAATAAAGTGAGACGGTTTTTGCGCTTTGCTTGCTCCCACTTTTCTAGTTCTTTATCGTAAAGGTCCGCTTCATATTGCTCGTTAGTAAAGTACTTAACGGTTTCATAGTTGAGTAGGCTATCAATTGCCCGGGTGTTACTTTTGCTGTCAGCCTGATTCGCTTCGCGAATAAACTGGGTGCGCCAGTCAGTGGTGGTCTTGGAGAACCAGACATAGGCGATGACTGATATCAGTACGATCAAGGCAAACTCGAAGCGATATTGTTGCCATAAAATACCCATGACCAGAAACAGTTCGAGAAAGGTGGGGGCAATATTAAACACCAGAAAGCGCATCAAAAAACTAATGCCATTTGTGCCGCGCTCAATGTCGCGAGATAAACCACCCGTTTGGCGGTTCAAGTGAAAGCTTAGACTTAATGCATGAAGGTGCTCGAAAACTTTTAGTCCTACGCGACGCATCGCTCTTTCGGTCACGCGTCCGAATAGGGTGTCGCGGATTTCGCCTAGTAACACATTCATCAGCCGTACCAGACCGTAGGCGAGTAATAAGCCCAAAGGTACAACGAGCAGGGATAGTTCATTATCAGCTAGTTGTTGGTCTAGGTCATCGACGACGTGCTTGAGAATAAAGGGCATGGTAACGCTAGCGACTTTTGCTGCAACCAGACATAACAGAGCGAGAGCGATGCGCTGCTTGTATTCCAAAAGGTAGGGAATGATTTGCTTGATGATTGACCAGTCAATTTCTCGATTGGGGTCAAAGTCTGAACGCATACCGCGCATGTGAAGTATCCTAAGGAAAGAAAGCGCTTAGTGTAGCGTAAAAGGGATAAGTGCCAAAGCGCAATGGATCAGATATGATCTTACTATTCGACGCCCTCTATTTTAGGAGAACTTAGTTTTGTCAGCTCAGCGATTAGTTAAAGTACTAGCGCCAATTGTAGTGTTGTTGCTATGCCTTTTGTTGGCCTATCAGATAAGTCAGTCGCAACCACCCGCGAGCAAGGGGCGTCCTTCAAAGGCAAATCCTTTATTGGTCGAAGTGGATAAAATAGCGCCTCGGGACTTTCAGGTCACGGTAGAGTCCTATGGTGTTCTGAAGGCTAATACCCGGACGAATCTGTTGTCCCTGGTCTCGGGACAGGTTTTAAAGGTCAGCCCTGCTTTTCAGCGGGGTGCTTTTGTCCAAGAGGGTCAAGTCCTGTTGGTGATCGATCCGCTTGAATATGAGGTGAGCTTGCAAACTGCGCGTAGTGATTTGGCTAATGCGGAGTTAGCTCTGGCGGAGGAGGAAGCGCGTTCCGAGCAAGCACTTCGGGATTGGCGTACCCAAGAAAAAATCAATAGTACACCGGCGCGTGATTATGCGCTGCGTTATCCTCAGCTAAAAGCGGCCAAGGCTAAGTTGGAGACGGCTAAAGCCAAGCTATCCTTGGCGCAGAAAAACTTGGAAAGAACTAAAGTTCGAGCACCCTATGATGGTCGTTTGATAGAAACCTTCGTCAATAAAGGCAGTGTCATCAGTACTTCCACGCCCGTGGCAGAGCTTTATTCTAGTGAGTCTTTGGAGCTTAGCTTACCCATAGCTAGTAGGGATCTCGCATTTCTGGACTTACCTTCATCAGAGAGCTATCAGGATACCTCTTCATCAGCTTATGTCCGCATCGAGAACTCCTTAGTTGTACCAGCTGAATATTGGCAAGCAATGATTGTCGGTACTGAGGCGCTGGTTGATGCTGAAAACCAACAAATCTATGCGCTGGCAAAAATAGTGAAGCCGCTCACTTCTGAGAAATCGGAAAGGCCGGTACAAGCGCTAAAGGTTGGACAATATTTGCATGCAAACATACAAGGGAAAACTATAGATGAGGCGATATTAGTGCCGAATTCGGCGATCTATCAGGGCACGTATGTCTATGTTGTAGAGAAAATAGAAAAACAGGATGTGCTTGCCAGGCGGGAAGTAAACGTTCGTTGGCGCAATGAGGAACTTAGCCTGATTGAATCTGGTTTAAATATTGGCGACCTGCTAGTTAGAACACCTTTGGGGCAAGTGACGAGTGGTACGCGCGTGGCGATCGATAAGCGAGTAGAGGGCGCTGCAGACAAGCATCAAGGAGAATCACCTTGATTGCATGGTTTGCTCGAAATGATGTTGCGGCAAATTTATTGTTGCTGACCATTCTGGATTTAGGTCTAGGCTCATTGCATTTCTCAATTCCTTTGGAGGTGTTTCCCAGTATAGAACCGCGCTCGGTGCGCGTCACCATCGCGATCCCGGGAGCGATGCCAGAAGATGTCGAGACCAGTGTCAGCATAAAACTCGAAGAAGCCGTGCAAGACCTAGAGGGTATAGAGGATGTAGTGAGTAATGCCAGTGAGGGGCAGTCCCTTCTGATTATTACTCTGGATGACAACTACGACCCACAGACTTTGCTAACAGAAATAAAGAATCGCATTGATGCGGTGAATAATTTGCCTGCGGATGCAGAGCGGCCTGTGGTGAGTTTAAGCAAGCGGAAACGGGAAGTTATTAGTGTCGCGGTGTCTGGCGATTTATCGGAACGGGAAATTCGCCAACAGGCACAGCATGTACGTGATCAATTGCTTGATATTGAAGGGATTACCCAGGTTGAATTAGACGGTGTGCGTGATTATGAAATTAGCATTGAAGTTAACGAGCGGGTATTACAGAAGTATGGACTGAGTCTGTCGCAAGTGGCTTTGGCGATTCAGCAACACTCAAGAGATATCTCTGCCGGAAGCTTAAAAAGTAATGGCGGTGAAATTCTGATTCGCTCTAGTGGGCAGGCTTATAACAAACTAGAGTTTGAGCAGATTCCTGTGCTGAGTCGAGCTGATGGTAGTAGCGTCACGGTTGCAGACTTGGCCAGTGTTAATGATGGCTTTGAGGAAAGCGCCATACTGACCCGCTTTAATGGTCGGCCGGCGGCCTTGGTCGATGTTTATCGTGTCGGTCAGCAAAGTGCTATCGATGTGGCGGATAAAGTCAGGGCCTATTTGCAGGAAGCTGAGTCTTCATTACCCGAAAGCGTTCAGCTTGATGCTTGGCATGACCGCTCAAAAATCGTTAAAAAGCGTCTGAAAACGCTTTCAGATAATGCCATACAGGGCGGTATATTAGTCCTGCTCTTGCTGACTTTGTTTCTGCGTCCTGCCATTGCTTTTTGGGTCTGCATTGGTATACCGGTTTCCTTTATGGGCGCATTGTTAGTGATGCCATTGTTCGATATTACCATTAACGTGATTAGCCTCTTCGGCTTTATTGTTATTCTGGGGATAGTCGTCGATGACGCCATTGTTACCGGCGAGAATATATACTCTCACCTGCGGCGTTCTGAGTCAGGTTTGGAAGCCGCGATCAATGGCACTAAAGAAGTCGCAGTTCCGGTAACCTTTGGTATTTTAACGACGATCGCAGCTTTTCTTCCCATTGCGTTTATTGAAGGCGTGCGCGGGCAATTGTTTGCGGCGATTCCGGTTGTTGTGATTCCTATATTGGTATTTTCTCTAATTGAGTCCAAGCTTGTTTTACCAGCTCACTTGAAGCGAATTAAGCTACAACCTCAAAATCAAAGCTCAGCCTTGGTGGCTGGCTTATCTCGTTTTCAGCAGCGCTTTGCCGACGGTTTTGAAAGTGTTGTCTTGCACTACTATCAGCCAGCACTTCAGTTGGCCTTGAAGTATCGCTACCTTTGTCTGGCGCTTAGTTTTGGTCTCTTATTTATTTTGTATGCCTTGGTTTCGACTGGGTGGATGAAGTTCATATTCTTCCCGAAGGTTCAAAGTGAGTTGGCACGTGCTAACCTGGAAATGCCTATAGGAACACCCGTCGAAGTGACTGATCGATATGTCTTGTCAATGCTGGGAGCTGCCCGTGAGCTTCAGGATAAGTATCACCTGGAAGGCGAGGCGGTGATTCGAAATATCATGGCAACAACTGGCTCTTCTGGTGGTTCGAGCCATATTGGGCGCGTGATATTTGAAATTACGCCGCCAGAAGAGCGTACTTTGGATATCACCAGTCGCGAGCTGGTTAATGAGTGGCGTGCATTAATTGGCCATGTGCCGGGCGCAGAGAAGTTAACTTATCGTGCTGAAATTGGTCGAGTCAGTGACCCGATTGATATCAAGCTGAGTGCGCAGGACTTTAATGCTCTCTCAGGTATTGCTGAGCTAATAAAAGAAAAGTTGGCAAGCTACCCGGGGGTATTTGATATTTCCGATAGCTATTCAGACGGTAAAGAGGCGATTGAGATAGTGCTTTTGCCTCAGGCTTCAGTATTAGGCCTGACACGTCAGGATATTATGTCTCAGGTGCGTGAAGCCTTTTATGGCTACGAGGTGCAAAGAATTCAGCGTGGTCGTGATGATATCAGGGTTGTGGTGCGTTATCCGAAGAGTGATCGGCAGTCTATTCGTTCACTGGAAGAATTCTTGATTCGTAATGCCCAGGGAAGTGCTGTGCCGCTCTCTCAAGTCGCGAGCTTACGAGCAGAGTCAACGCCGGCTGTTATTAGTCGTTTGAATCTGAAGCGTACTATTAGCGTTCGGGCTGATGTCGACAAACAAGCAACCAATATGTTGGTGTTGCAACAGGAGCTACGAGATTATATTGACCGGCAGCTTGGGCAGTTTCCGGGTGTGAGCTACAGTATGGAAGGTGAAGCGAAAGAGCAGCGCCAGTCTTTCGGGAGCTTGAAATGGGGCGTCTTATTTGTGCTGTTTATAATTTATAGCTTATTGGCGATCCCATTTAAGTCTTACTTGCAGCCGGTGGTCGTCATGGCGGTGATTCCTTTTGGCGCAATCGGAGCCATTGCCGGGCACTGGATTATGGGGATGGACCTGACGCTAATTAGCTTGCTGGGAATGTTGGCGCTTACGGGAATTGTCGTGAACGATAGCTTGGTTCTGGTGGATTTTGTTAACAAGCGCCGCAAGGAAGGCAGGGACTTATTGCTAACAGTTAGCGGTGCAGCTGCTGCACGATTCCGCCCAGTTATTCTTACCTCTTTGACCACCTTCTTTGGTTTGATGCCATTGCTGTTTGAACAGTCAACCCAGGCTCAGTTTCTGATTCCGATGGCGGTCTCTTTAGGCTTTGGTATTGTTTTCGCTACCTTAATTACCCTAGTGCTGGTGCCGGTAAATTATTTGGTGATTGCCGATATACAGAGACTGTTTCGCAAGCAAGCACTTAGCGACTAAACTGGCAGTAGCGGTGTGCCAGGCTAATCATGGCTTGATCTTCCGTCTCGAGTATAAGTTCTTTATCTTCGATATAAGAGAGTGCCTGCCCACTCAGCTGATTGCTACTTTGGCTCTGTTCCAGGTAGCAATATTGTTCAGAGGGAGTTTGTAGGTCATCTGGCTCGTAAGTCTTACCTGTTACCACATATTCACCTGTCGATATAAGTGTGCGGTGAAACACGGTAAAGGAGGTATCAATAAAGGCTTTGTCTGGATTGTTATTTGAATCTTGAGCCTCAGAGATAATCTTTAGGGCATCACTAGTCTTTCGGTCTGAGGCGGACTTGAGTATCGATTCGGTATAGGTGATATCGCTGCTGAAAAAGCTGCCTGAGCTTGAGAGCAACCACCAGATAGCCGCAGCTGTTAGGGCAAGCACGCAGAGGCTGACGGTGATGTGCATGGCCATCAGTGTGCGACGAGAGCTCTGCTGGAACTGATAAAGAGAGGAGAGCTCCAGTTGTTTATCCACTTGGGTATCTATAGCACGATTCATCGCATCGAAGTTGTGCGAGACGGACTCGTATTGCTCAGACTCTTTATCGCCTGTTGTTTGTTCACTTGCTTGCTTAGCCATCACTATGCCCGTTATTAGGCTTGGTTTCATCACGGCCTTTAGTATTGTTTTCCTTTAGGTCTTGCTCATCAAAGCTGTGATTCTCGGCAAGTTTGAGTAGCGACTTATCCTCCGTATACAAAGGTACGTGTACGATTTCCTTTTTGATGATCTCGACAGGAACTTCAACCTTAACCACTTTCTCGACAGGCACTTCTTTGATGACTTCGGTGGCGACTTCTTTTATCACGGGGCGGCGCTGCACTTGTCTCCAGTAGATGATAAGGCGGCGGGCGCTATTGAAAGCTTTCTTGGTAATTGAAGGGATGCTGTCTCGATCTGCTTTATAGTCTGCAATTGATGGGTCTCGAATAACGTAGGATGCAAAGGCCAATAAGATGCCAGTCACGGCAATAAGCAAAGCAAGGCTACCAAACCATAGTGTTGCAATGGTCATCACATCCTTTCTGCCCAGGTCAGCTGCAGACTCTTTGTTATACCACCATTGAGCCATGCGGTAGACTTGGTTGTCGCCAACTTTCAGGTTGACCAGATTACGCAGTTCAACGCGCTGTTTGCTCTTGTCAAAGATAGTCTGATCGAGTTCTTTAATAATGGCATCATTTTCAGAAAGCTGTTTGAATTCCTTTTCTCGTATTTGCTCATTCTCGCCTTGCTGTTCTTGGAATTTCTTTTCGACACGTGCCAATTCCTTCATATGAGTTTGAATGACCGATTCGATATCTTTTTCGCGGGCTCCTAGACTCTTGCTGAGCTTCAGTGATAGCGCCTGAATTTTTTGGTTTAGCGTATCTTCTCGTGCCTGATAGCGATCTTTGACGGCCTCGATATCCTGGTTATAAGTGGCTCGGAGTGTCTTTTGTTTGTCTGAGTCACTGAGTTTATTCAGTGCAAGGCGTAGGTCTTCAACCTTCTTCTCTTGCGTTTCGACGAGAGCATTCTGTTCTTTCTTAACTGAGTTTTCAGAGAAGAAGCCTGCATCAGCGATTTTCTTCTCTCGCTTCACTCGAAGCTCTTTTAGATAGGCTTGTTCATTGGCAAGCTGTTGTTGAAGGCTTCGGCGTTGAGTGTCTAGCTCACTGCTGGCATTGAGCGTCATTTGTCGTGAAGCCTCAATCAGTGCATCCAGTTCCTTCTGACGGTCAGCGCGTAAAGCTTTGAGCTGCTCGCGTCTATCTTCAATTTGCGCAGATAGGCCTTTGATATATTCATTTTGAGTTGCAGCGCGTAAGCCCTGAATGCGGTCCTGAATTACTTCTGCTTGGCGAGAACGCTCTTCTGATATGATGGCATGACGCTGGCTGTATTCGGCTTCAATTTGCGAAGAGCTTAAGCTTGCCAGACGAGTGCGCCGTATTTCGAGTGGTTCAATTTCCTCTTCGACGGCCACTAGTTCTTTCTTATGTTTATCGATTGAGAAAATCAGGGCATGAAAGTTTCTTTCGAAACCATTGAGGGCTGATTCAAAAGTGATAAAGGCTAGAAAAATTAGGGAGGTACCGAAGATAAACTTCCACTTTGTATTGCTGGTTTTATAGGTCGCCGCAACAAAAGGAATTTTGGTGATTTCGACAATCGCGACCATCAAAAAAGGCATCATGGCGATAAACACATTGGTGTAATCGCCAAAGCCCAAACCCTGAGGGCGATTATTTTCTATCTCGGTGAACGAACTGATGCCTTGCATAATGGAGATGGCAAAGCCGATAATCACGGCGCATATCTCAACCGCCCAGGCAAAGAATATTAGCTTTTTGCCAATGCTCTCGCGTTCCGGGTTTATCGTTAAAGAGGGTGCTTGAACCGGCTCAATTGAACTGGTAACGGTTTGAGCTTGGCCGTTTGTCATGCCTTTGGGTTTCCGTTATTGTTATTTTTTCGATTGTTTGTGTATGTTATCGAAGTTTTACGCTTAAGCTACTTCGTTCACACTATCTTCTAATAGTGAGTTAATTCGCTATCTAAATCAGTGACTCAGGTATGAAAAATAGTATTGTTCTCGCTAGTTTGCTTTTTCTGCTTCTTACTAGTGCCTGTACTACCCGGCAATTGGCGGAAGTATCTCCTCTTGAAGAAGATGTGTCAAAGCTTGAGAAGCTTAGTCCTGAAGAGAAGCAGAGCAAAGAGAATGAGACAGCGGAAAAGAAAGCCAAAAAAGAAAGTCAGGCCGCTACTAAGCAGATAGAGCCAGAATCACCTTTGCAAAAACAAGCTGAAAAGGCATCCCAAAAAAAGCTCGGGCAGCCTTCCGATAAAACACAGGCTAAGCAAAAAGAGAGGCAAACTTCGCAGAAGTCGGTGGAAGCTTTGGAGCAAGAGTATTCAACTGAGCCTTCAAGTATGCGCTCAAGGGATGAGTTGGAGAAGAGTAGCGATAAGGCTTCGAAGAATACATACTCTCCTATGAAAGATAGTGCAGCGGCTTCGGCTAAAGAAGATCAACAGGATGGCGTGGGAAAAAATGCGCTTGAACAACTAGAGCAAGCAGCTGGTGGAGAAAAAGCAGGCACGAAGTATTTAAAAGATAAAGATGATGAAGACCCTTCCTTGGAAATAAATGGAGTGCTTAGTGATAGCGATACTGAAGGTAATGCTTACCATATAGAGGGTGATGATGCCCCTGTAACGATTCTGGGAGAGGGGGGGGAAGTGATTATTTTACAAAAAGATCGTGAGCAAACATCCACTTTTCGGAAACGGAGAACCTGGAATATGCAGCGTCAGTTCTAAGTTAATACAGCTTGTTTGCGCTCTAAAGCGATGATTATCTAGGGCTTGATGCTGACTGCTTCACGTATCATGGGATGAAAGCTTGCTCTATACTTGCGTCATTTGTAGGATAGCCTCTAATTGCCGAAAGGAGGTCTGGGAGAGTTTGATGAAAAAGTTGAGTGCATGTGTCCTGATTGCCGTATCGCTGCTTATGGGTGGCTGTCAGAGCTTTCAAAAAGATAGGGACTTGGAACTGTATATTGTTGGTGCTGGCTTGAGCTATGCGATTGGTAAACATGTTTGTCGTCATAGTGAATTCGTTGAAACCTGTGGTGTAAGTGCCGCGGCTACCTTTATCGTTTGGTACTAAGCTTTATTTATGTCGGAAGACCTTCTTCGCCTGGATAAACAGGTTTGTTTTTCTTTATATAGTGCTTCCAATGCGATGGTTCGAGCCTATCGGCCATTCCTTAAATTACTGGACCTGACCTACCTTCAGTACATTGTCATGATGGTATTGTGGGAAAAAGACGAAATCAACGTCAGTGATTTAGGGGAGCGGGTTCATCTGGACTCAGGAACCTTAACACCTTTATTAAAGCGTCTTGAAGCGAAAGGCTTATTGAGTCGAAGTCCTGGTCTTCGTGATGAGCGAGTAAAAATTCTTACTTTGACTGAAAGTGGTCGCTCTCTAAAAGCTGAGGCGCAAGCGGTACCTGAGCAAATGCTTTGCAAGCTTGACCTACCTCCTGAGCAGTTACAAACCTTAAAGCAGCAATGCGAGGCGCTGCTCAAAGTACTGTAATTGTTTCCTTTAAGACTAGTGTGCAGCAAGCCAGCTGGTGAGCCTATTCTCTTGTCTGAGGTGCGGTTGTAAGGCATCAAGCCAGGTCTGTAACTTCTCCAGATACAGTTTTTGGCACTGTTCAATTTTTTTCTGATCCCATGCCAGCTCTTCTAATAGCTCATGATAGGCTTGCTCTGTTCTGTTCACGCGAGCCAGATAGTCTTTGCCGAGTATTAAGCAAACGGCTTTGCGGTAGCGCTGCTCATCGAGTGAAACCTCAGCTTCGTAGTCTTCTTCGCCGCCATAAGGAATAGATTGCCTGATTAGTAGAAATGCTTCCGTTGCTTCCAGAATAAAGTCGCTGTCATGGTGGTTCAGGTTGATAAGCATAAGGGTCGAGAAGTTATCCAGTGCAAATACTTCTTGCCCGGATACGCCTAAATCAAACTGACTAACCAAGGCTCTGCCTAGTTCAAACCACAAATATTTTTCAACGGCTGCGCTGTATATCGCTTCTTGTATACCCTCTTGTTGAGGGTATTTGGCAATTAGGCCTTGATCTAGTTGGTATAGAAAGGAGAAGGGGATGTCGATCTTTATATCAACCTGGCTGGTTTGTTTGTTGTTCGAGCTTGCAGTGTCAAGTGCTAAAGGTTGGCTCGTTGTAGCCTGGTCAGCTTGGTGAAAGTGATAAATGATGCTTTGTTTTAAAATAAGGTCTTGTTCACTAAATATTCGCAAGCGTTCGAAAACTTGAGACTTTTTCAGACGTGTAATTAGCTTGGTATCGTATTCACTCTTAGCGTCAGTTTGAAATGATAAGTCTGATGGCTGTTGAGGCTCAGTAATAGAGATCGATGCGTAGGTGCTGAAGGTTAGGGTTGACGTTATAAGCAGGAGCAGTAATCTGATATGTATAGAAGGAGTCATGGGAAGCGTCTATTTATTATTTAAATTATCTATTGTGGTACCCAGTTAGCCCATTCTATTCGGAATTTAAACTAAATGTACTGAATCTTTGGTAATGTCGGCTGAATCGCACTCTTCTTTTAAAGTATTGAAAACAGATAAAAGAAGAGTGCCAGGTTTGGCTTTAGGTTGAGGCAAGGTGCTCGAGTAAATATTGTTGTGCGCAGACTCGAGATTCGGCTTCGGCAGGTTGGTTCAAATGATATTTTCCCTCGGTGTCCATAATCCAGCTTTGGCAATTATCGCTTAGGTAGAAGCCAATTTCGGCTTTCACGCGTTCTACTAGCTTCTTATCTTCCATCGGGAAGCAGGTTTCAACACGCTTTAACAGGTTACGGGTCATCCAGTCGGCACTGGCACCATAAATCTGGTCATTACCATCATTGTGGAACCAATAAACTCGAGTGTGCTCCAAGAAACGCCCGATCACAGAGCGTACTTCGATCGTTTCGGAAATACCCTCTAGCCCTGGACGTAAACAGCATATGCCGCGGACAATAAGCTTAATAGGCACGCCTGCTTGTGATGCTCGATACAGTGCCCGAATAATTTTGGGTTCTGATACTGCATTAACTTTAATGGTGATTCCTGAGGCTTTACCTGCTTTGGCATTATTAGCTTCTCTTTCTATCATCGAAACCAAAGAGTCATGTAAGGTGAAAGGAGCATGGAATAGTTTTTTGATCTTCAGTGCTTTGCCCATACCCGTGAGCTGCTGGAATATTTTATGAACCTCTTTCCCGAGAGCTTCATCACCACTCATAAAGCTATAGTCTGTATAGAGGCGGGCGTTCTTTGCGTGATAATTACCCGTACCCAAATGTACATAGTGCCTAAAACCTTCGGCTTCGCGTCGGGCTACGAGTATCATCTTGGCGTGGGTTTTATAGCCCACTACGCCATAAACGACGACAGCGCCAGCTTCTTGCAGGCGGCTGGCTAGTTCAATATTTTCTTCTTCGTCAAAACGGGCTCGTAATTCTATTACTGCAGTGACTTCTTTTCCGCGTCTTGCTGCATCGACCAAGGCGGCAACAATTTCAGAATTAGCGCCGCTACGGTAAAGTGTTTGTTTAATAGCAACGACATCGGGGTCTAGGGCAGCGTGTCGAAGAAAATCGATAACTGGTGTAAAGCTCTGGAAGGGGTGGTGCAGAAGAATATCTTTCTGTTTTATAGTTGAAAAAATATTGCTGCTTTTCTTTAAAGGCTTTGGCAGGCCTGGAGCGAAGGCCGGGTAGAGTAGTTCAGGTTTGTCGACTAAATCTGGTAGTTGCATTAGGCGAGAAAGGTTAACCGGGCCTCGCACTTGATACAGTTCATCTTTACTCAGTTTAAACTCTTTGAGCAAGAAAGAGATCAGATGCTCTGGGCAGTTGTCTGCAAGCTCTAATCTAACAGCGTCACCAAAACGTCTCGAGAGCAGCTCCCCTTTTAATGCAGAGGCCAGATCCTCCATATCTTCTTGTTCAAGTTCAAAGTCGGCATTTCGGGTTAAACGGAATTGGTAACAGCCTTGCACTGACATGCCGGGAAATAGTTGGTCAACATGAGCGTGAATAATTGAAGATAAGAATACCAGTTCATCACCCTTGGAAATCTCCGCAGGTAATTTAATAAGCCTGGGTAAAGAGCGGGGGGCGGGAACGATTGCCAGGCCGGTTTCACGACCGAAAGCATCTTTGCCGTCCAGCTCTACGATAAAGTTTAGACTCTTATTTACCAGGCGAGGAAAGGGGTGTGAAGGGTCGAGACCGATGGGGTTAATAATCGGTAGTACTTCGTTATCGAAATAATTAGCTAACCATTCATGTTGAGCTTCACTCCATTCCTGGCGTCTTAGAAAACTGATCCCCTCTTTTTTTAACTCAGGCAGAAGCACATCATTCAAAATCTCATACTGTTCACGAACAAAATCTGTCGCGATATGTTTGATTTTTTCTAGGGTTTGTTCAGGGCTTAGTCCGTCAGGCCCAATTGTCTCCCGACCAAATTTGATCTGATGTTTTAGGCCGGCCACACGAATTTCAAAAAACTCATCCATGTTGCTACTGAATATGCAGCTAAACATCAGACGGTTGAGGAGAGGGTGCGATGTATCAATCGTTTGTTTGAGCACGCGATGGTTGAACTGCAGATGGCTTAGTTCCCTGTTCACGTAGTATTCGTGGTTAAGGAGGTCTATAGCAGGGAGCTCATTATTTGCTGTTTGCTCGTCATGCGTCGTGCTCATTGTTGTCTGTATTCTCCAAGTATTTTAAAAGGGGCGATAATCCATTCTAGCTGAACATTGTTACATCTTTATCCTTTGCTAAGAAGTTTCGCAGCGTCCTTGGCAAAATAAGTCAGAATTGCATCGGCGCCAGCGCGCTTGATACAAAGTAGTGACTCTAGAATAATTTTATCCTTGTCTAGCCAGCCATTTTCTATTGCGGCCATATGCATCGCATACTCACCACTCACTTGATAGACGAAGGTCGGCGCTTTGAGTTCAGTCTTGATACGGTAAACAATATCGAGATAGGGCATGCCTGGCTTGATCATAACCATGTCGGCACCTTCCTGAAGGTCCATGGCGACCTCGTGCAAGGCTTCATCAGAATTGGCCGGGTCCATTTGGTAAGTCTTTTTATCTGCTTTACCTAAGTTGCCAGCAGAGCCTACTGCGTCGCGAAAAGGACCATAATAAGAAGAGGCATACTTAGCGGAGTAGGCAAGTATAGAGGTATTGATATGGCCTGCGGCTTCCAGTTCTTTGCGAATCGCAGCGATTCGGCCATCCATCATATCTGAAGGTGCAACGATGTCTGCTCCGGCCTCTGCGTGTGACAAAGCCTGCTTAACTAATGCGTTAACGGTAATATCGTTTAATACATATCCATCATCATCGATAATTCCGTCTTGGCCGTGGGTTGTAAAGGGGTCTAAGGCAACGTCGGTAATCACGCCCAGCTCCGGATATTCCTTTTTTAGTGCTCGTACAGCTCTTTGGGCTAGGCCCTCGGGGTTCCAAGCTTCTTTGGCATCAAGAGACTTGGCATTACTCGGGGTGACGGGAAATAGTGCGACGGCGGGGATACCAAGCTCTAGTAGCTGCTGCGCCTCTTTTAGTAGTAGGTCAATACTCAGGCGTTCAACGCCGGGCATAGAGCTAACAGCTTCGCGTTTATTTACACCTTCAAGAATAAACATGGGGTAAATCAGGTCATTGGCTGTTAGTGTATTTTCCTGCATCAAGCGACGGGAAAAGTCTTGAAAGCGCATGCGACGGAGTCGGCTGTTAGGGAATTGTCGTTGGCTGGGTGAAAACACTTTTTATCTCCGGCAATCATCAAAAATATTATGTGCTTAAGATTAGCAGGTATGCCGAAGGAAAGGCTATAACGCAAGTCAACTGGGGCTGGATTTTTGGAAGTATTTTGCTTTTCGCTAAATACAGGGAACTCGAGATCTAGGTACGCTTATATGCTTAGCTTAAGTAATAATTGAATGCTTGGGATTAAAGCGATGCTTAGCATAACAAGTGCGGAGCCTATGCAGGTCGCGCCGCATAATTGTGAACCGCGAATTTTTATTCGTTGAACAGGGTCTTGTAGCGCAGACTTCCAGTGCCTAAAAGCAGCGGGTTCAGGTATGCATAGTTGTGCTCGGCCGCTTTTAGTATGGCTCAGTTCGTGAATGTAATGCTGGTCTTGGTCGCGCTGATATAAAACCATAATTGATAAACTTGCAGCAATTACCATTGAGGCAAGTAGAACCTGCCCAAATGAAATATAGATGCTGCTGGTTATTGCAGCACCTATCATGCCTAGGCTTAGCAAGCTAATCATTGATATCAGTGCAATAAAAGTTTTGCAAGTACGTGAGTGTTTGCGGCGAGTTTTGAGAATACGAAGTTTTACTTTGTCGCCAACGTGGAAGTTGCCTGAGGCTAAGTGGTCAATTGCGGTAAAGCGAACCGGGCCTCCTTCATGCGGGTACTCAATGACAGGGTAAAAACCATTTTTAACGTAGGTTTGGCTAGTACTATTGTCGGCATGAGAAGTAAGGCTAGAGAATACTTGATGGATTGACACTACTTTTCCGTATTTAGCGTATGCGCCACGGAGAAAACGTGAATAGTCTCGATATAAAAAGGAACCGGCGACGGCAAGCGTCAAGCTTATTATTAAAGTAAAGGCGTCCATTAAATCCCAATTCTCCTGTACCTGAATCCATTTAGGTGCATGACTACAAAAAAGCGAGTGCCTTGAGACGGTAATAGTGTGTGGCAGGTCTCAAAGTGAGTGCGAATTGTCGCATAGATTTCGAAATCTGCAATGTCTTTTTAGAAATAATCAGGTCTTTTTACAGGAAAATAGCGAATAGGGTGAATTTAAATTCACTTTTATCACTCTCGGTAATATTCTTAGATGAAAAAGTTACCGAGAGCGATGGAAGAAAGAAGAAGCTAAGCGGTACTGCTATCGCTTTTAACGTAGTACTGGCTTAGATTGGTGCTGAGCCATAATTCATGGTCGGCTTCTTTGGCGGGTCAGCTCGTACGTTATTATCAACGCGTTCTACGTTACCACCTCTTTTTAGAAATTCTTCAATATCACTGCTTAGTTGTTGGCGTACAGTTTCTCTTACAACTCTGGGGGATTCGCTGCTGCATTCAGGGAGTGCAATGGCTTCTTGTGACATAATGGTACCTATCTATCTTTCTGCTATATCTCCAATTTCCTTTTATTTTTAAGGGTTTAGGAGATTTTGTGTTGCTTGTTTCTATTGTTTTCTGCACTGATCTATATAAACCGCCCAGCGACATGCCTATATTAAGGTTTATCTTTAATTATATGTAACAGTGCATTAAGTGGATAATATAATCTAAATTATAGCTTTGCAACATAAATCATTGGTTTTGTTGAATAAATTAATGTTTATATTTTCTTGTTTATCAAAGTGTCTGTTCCTGGTTTTGTAACAGAGGGCGTGATGCCTGTAACGCTAGGTGTTAAAAGGTGTTGAAATGAAAGATGCACAGGAATTATTGCTTAACTTGGCTAGGCTTAAGTTATCAGCGCAAGGGGAAGTGACTTAGTTGCGCGGAGCCTCTCCAATCATCACTTTCCAATCCCTAGTTGTTATAAGGACTTTTTAGGAGCCATTTTGGCTCCTTTTTTTTGCCTTGGATTCAGCGAGCTCTAATCCAGAATTTCGTCTAGAGCGTCATAGATTGCTGGCGTGCTAATGAGAAGGTTGTTGTTGTAGATGCAGGCAGGAATACCTTCAGGTACTGGGGTGAAGTGGCCGCAGCGTGCACCGGCTTCAAGGGCAATCAGTCTGGCTGCAGCGAAGTCCCAGGGGCTCAGTGACTCAAAATAGCCGTCAAGGCGGCCATTTGCAACCCAGCAGATATCCATTGCAGCAGAGCCTAGGCGGCGAATGTCTTGGCATTTCATCAGCACCTTTTCTGTTCGGCGCATGATTTCAGGTACGGTGCTTTTATCGTAAGGGAAACCCGTGGCAATCAGGGCTTTCCGTAAATTGTCTTGGTTGCTGACGGATAGCTTGTTCTGATTCAAATAAGAGCCTTGCCCCAAAATAGCGGAATAGCACTCGTCCAGAAACGGATTGTAGACAATTCCCACTTGTACCTCACCTTCACACGCGAATGCGATAGAGACGGCGACCATAAAGTGGCCGTGAGCATAATTAACGGTGCCGTCAATGGGGTCAATAATCCAGATGGGTTCAGCTAGGTCTTTGCCTTGGCTCGTATCGGTATATGTCTCTTCAGACATGATACGGTGGTGAGGGAATTTTTCTTGAATAGCTTCGATGATTAGTTTGTCTGCTGCAATGTCTGCAGATGTTACTAGCTCATGTTGATCTTTGTAATTCTGACTGAGTGAGCCTTTTGCTCGTTCCGACTTAATCATCGAGCCAGCTTTGATTGCTAGCTCTTTTGCGAATTTCTCTATGTCGCTATAGTTCATAGGTCACCCAGACAGATTAGTTTACAGGGTTTGGCTGCCTTAAGACTGCTGCTCTCGGGCAATGGCTCGGTAGGCAATGTCATCTCGATAGAACATACCTTCCCAGCTGATATTTTGTGCAAGCTGATAGGCCTTTTGCTGAGCTTCAGTCACATTGTTGCCCAGAGCTGTAGCGCATAATACTCTGCCACCAGACGTTGCTACTTGCTCGCCATCGAGTTTGGTGCCTGCATGAAATACTTTTGCAACATCAGACTCGCCTTGCTTTAGGCCTTTAATGATGAGGCCTTTGTCGTAGCTTCCTGGGTAGCCACCAGCGGCCAAGACAACGCCAACTGCTGCGCGAGAATCCCAGTCTGTTGTTGTTTTATCGAGAGTCTTATCCAATGCCGCATTGCATAGAGTAATTAGATCAGATTGCAGGCGCATCATAATAGGTTGTGTTTCAGGGTCGCCGAAACGGCAGTTATATTCGATGACTTTTGGTTGGCCATCTTTTGAAATCATTAAACCTGCATAGAGGAAGCCTGTATAGTCATTGCCTTCCTTCGCCATACCTTCGACGGTTGGGATAATGACTTCAGACATGATGCGATCATGGATCTCCTGGGTTACAACTGGAGCCGGTGAATAGGCACCCATTCCACCAGTATTTGGGCCAGTGTCGCCGTTGCCAACGCGCTTATGGTCCTGGCTGGTTGCCATCGGTAGAATATTCTTACCATCTGCAATAACGATGAAGCTGGCTTCTTCGCCATCAAGAAATTCTTCAATAACTACACGGCAGCCTGCTTCGCCAAAAGCATTGCCTGATAGCATATCTCG
>NZ_LWEY01001712.1:0-1046 GCF_001634935.1 Oleiphilus sp. HI0043
GCCTTGCTGCATAGCGTGATGCCGTCATGTGACCGTATGCCAGTTTACGTTTTTTGATAAATTTCATTACCTGTTCGAAATGCCTGAGCTCTTCACGAGCCAAGCGAGACATCTTCATCAGCAAGTCTGGATTACCCGGATAACGGTGAATCAGGTTAAGCGCTGTCATTGCTGCTTTCTTCTCACAGTGAGCGTGATCCAGCAGCATGATATCCTGATTAGCCAGGGCATTTTCGACCCAAAGGTCAGGGGTTTCACAGCCAAGAAAGCTATATATTTCACTTAAGTCCTGGTTTATCTCACTCACAAACATTACTCACTGATATCTTCATCTAAATTTAAAAATTCTTTCATAGCACACCAAGACGCTAGCTTATCCTCTTTCGACATGGCTGCATTGGCAGGACTGGTCGAAGGTAAGTTCAGGGTTGTATCAGGAGTAACTGAAACGCCGATAAACTTCTTGTACAACTTGGCTGCAGCCTGACCGTTAAACGCAATCAGCTTAATACTCGGGTTCTGTTCAAGCATGCCTTGAATATCATTCGCCTTCATAGTGGACTGGTCGATATTCGAATCCAGACTTCCTGGGCGGTAGCATGAATGAGCGACATCCCAAATCGCGATACCGCAGCGTTTAGCCTCTTCCAGGCGTTGCACATAAGGCAAGGCCAGGTCAAAACTGCATAGTTGCGCCAATATCCACCAGAAGGCATTGCGAGGATGTCCGTAGTATTGCTGCTCTTGCAGGGATTTAACACTGGGCATCGTGCCTAATATTAGAACTGTTGGCTCTTCTCCAAGCACCGGAGGAAAGCCTTTATCGATTACTTTTTGCGTTTCAGCCATTATACTTCACACTAATAACGCTAGAACTTTAATGCCACCGCTGAAGATGCCTTGATCGCCTTCTGCGTTGCCGCCTCAATTGTTTCATCCAAGGCCAGTGCAACCCCCATACGGCGTTGCCCCTTTACTTCGGGCTTGCCGAACAAGCGCAAGTGCACATCAGTATCAGACAAACATTCTTCAAGGTTACCAAAGCA
>NZ_LWEY01001713.1:0-637 GCF_001634935.1 Oleiphilus sp. HI0043
ATCTTCAGTATAGGCAAGCAATTGAAAATTGCTTCACACTTTTGAGATCTTTATTAAACCGTTCTTTTAGCCATTAAGCCAGCCCATTGGTTCAATAAAAACTCAAACACCAGCTGCTTGTTAGGATTGCTTGTACCGAGCAACAAACGCAGTTGATCCAAGGCACTTTTGTATAAATCAAGTAACTGAGCCTCGGTCGAAACCTTAGCCAAATGGTCGATCATTTTTGCCGCCGCAAGTCCTTCAGTGGAAAAGCTGGCCAACTTGACCTTTAAAACGAGCTCCAACCATTGAATCATCCACTCTACACGTAGAATCGACAAATCATCGCTCCACCTTTCAGCCAAAACAAGGGCCAAAACATCTTTACGAAGAAAGCTAGCCATTTCTTCTAGCATACGTTGATTTTCTTCAAGCGCGCCCGTTTTAACGTACTCCAAAGCTCTTAGCGGGGCTTGGGCCGCCAGCGCTAAAACCGAGTCTAACTCAGCTCCAGACAAGCTAAGCTCGTCTTTGTTCAGCGCCGCTTCTAGCCACTGCTTCGCTGCAGACGTTTCAGGTAACGAAAAGTCAATCACCTGACAACGAGAACGAATCGTTGGAAGTAACTGCCCCGAGCTATGTGATACTAAGATAA
>NZ_LWEY01001714.1:0-730 GCF_001634935.1 Oleiphilus sp. HI0043
GGCATTATTAATATTTTCTGGACGGATCTTCTTCACTTGAGGCAAGGCCCACAAAGGCGGTAAACCACGAGCTTCAGGGTCTTCTGATAACAGCTTAGCTGTCATCCGCATTGCCGCCACACCGTCTAACATACAGTGGTGCGCTTTAAAGTACATCGCAAAACGACGACCTCGAATACCTTCAATCAAATGGCTTTCCCACATTGGTCGCTCTCGATCCATTAGGGCGCCATGCTTAACCGAAACCAAGGCGAGTAGTTCTCGAATTCTTCCTGGCTTTGGTAAGGCGCTATGACGAAAGTGATGCTCTAGATCAAACTGAAGATCTTCTTCCCAATGGTATTGGCCGAAGCGAGATTTTAAACGCTGATTAAAAGGCGCGATGGGTTGCTGAAAGGAACGCATATACTCAGCAAGCTCTGTCACATATTTTGGGCCGGCATCTTCAGGAAAGTGATAAAGGTGCAAACCACCCACATGCATTGGCTGCTGACGTTTCTCGAGCCATAAGAAAATCTGATCTGCTAAACTCAATGATTTCATAAAGATTCCATCCAAACTGTGAGTAAAAACGCGAAAAACTGCTCAGCCATATTTAAACTGTTTCCCCTGGCCAACTACAACTGGCACTCATCCTATGGGCCCAACAAGATTAAGTTTGGCGGCATCGCTATCAATAGTTATAAGCTACACATTCACCAAAGTGTAAAGAGCGCGCAAGGATACCCGA
>NZ_LWEY01001715.1:0-889 GCF_001634935.1 Oleiphilus sp. HI0043
TATCTTGCAAAGCTGTATCTATCGCAGCTTCTTCACCCGATAACATTGCTTGAGCTAACTTAGCAGCACCATTAGTCACCATCGCTTGGTCACGATTGCTTTGGGCATTTTGATAGTCAGCATAGTAATGAACAGATTCCTGAACGATTGCGGGCATTTTCCATTTTCTGACCACGACTTCGCCATATTTCACATGATAAGCAGATTCGATTACCCCTACTTCATCTAATGAAATAGATACGTCATGCCATTCCGAGTAGTCAAAGATGGTCTGAAGGATAACCGGTTTGCCAATGCTATGAAGCAAACCGCATAGAAAGGCGGCTTCGACATTTTTCTTGGCAACTCGCGCAACCTCTTTTCCCCAAAAGGCTGTACATAAAGCATGGTCCCATATTTCATTAATACGGTTTTCGTATGTGGGCGCTTTAAATATTTTCGTATTAAGAGAAGCTGCCAAAGCAATTTCTGTAATCAGAGACAGACCGAGCCTTGCCACAGCTTGTTGCAGAGAAACCATTGAGGCGTTGGGTGTATATGCGGCTGAATTAGCAATGCGCATCACATGGCCAGCCAAGGCCTGGTCACTTTGTATGAGTTTGGCCAACTGTGCGGCATCAGAATCTGGATCATTCGATAAAGCTAAAACCTGGTTTGCCACATCCGGCAGCATCGGCACTTCGATTTTGTTATCGCTTAGATTATCAATATATTTCGCAATAGCTTGCGCTTTTGGGCTTAAATCTGAAATCGGGCTGCTCACACAACTACTCCACTGATTATTGTTTTTATTTAGTGTAGACCAGCGTTGGTGGGATAGCAGGGATATTGGGAAATAACGAAGGATGTAACAGCTTTGTGTAATTAGTGAACAATTGCAATAGCTGAG
>NZ_LWEY01001716.1:0-780 GCF_001634935.1 Oleiphilus sp. HI0043
TTCCTACTAAAACAGTAGCATGGCAAAACGTAATTTCTTTTTTGGAACAAGCCTCGGGAATTGAACTTAAATATGAAGCTGCCAGCAGCCAACTCGATTTTGAATTAAAACTGGCCAAAGGGCATTACGACCTTGCCTACACTACCCCTTTGCAGTTTCATGCATTTAAAGAGTTTCCGGGCTACCAGGCCCAGGTCAAACGCAAGTCACAGCCAATCAGAGGGCTAATATTCGTTAAGAAAACTGGACCAATTAAGACCTTGGCAGAACTAAGAAATGCAACCATTGCGTTTCCTGGCTTGCTAGATTTTGCCGCCAGCGTAGTGCCGAGAGAAAGCCTGAATAAACTTAACTTCGATATCATCCCCCAGTTTTTATCTAGTCAGTCAGAGGTCTACAAAGGCGTCGCTAATGGGGATTACATCGCCGGTGGCGGAACTGATGAGAGCTTTAGAGCACTCCCCCCTGAAATACGTAGTCGCCTGAGAATGCTCTGGGACAGCCCCGGGTTTTCTCCCTACCCTCTTATCGCACACCCTCGCGTCGATTTTTTCTCGCTCACCAAGTTAAAGCGGGCGTTTGTGAATATGATTAAAGATGACGAAGGGGAAAAGCTTCTCAAGTATATTTTTGTTGAAAACGGCTTTGAGGTTGCTAAAAACAGCGACTGGGATGAAATTGGCCTGATCGACCTCCATATCCTTAACGGTACTTCGAAAAAATCTCATGCAGAGTAAACAGGCCTACCTCTTTGGAACTTGCCTAATAGATTCCTTTTAC
>NZ_LWEY01001717.1:0-892 GCF_001634935.1 Oleiphilus sp. HI0043
AGGGTAAAGCATTGGTACGACCGCTACATCAGACGCTTGCCCCACATAGAAAGCGGGTCTATCGATTTCGTAAATCACACCAAGGTGACCATCATTATTCAAGTCGGTACAAAATACGCGCTCATCAACTTGTGGCAAGGATACTGAATCCAGGTTTTTAATCGCCGCTTCCATAATCGCAAGGTTAGCTAAATAAGTATCTCGTGAATAAGCACTGGTATCGTTAGTACAACTCTCGGCAGCCGCTCTGAATTCTTCAGGTAAGCGCACCATTACGTCATCTGTAGAGCCATTTGTTGGCCAAAAGGTGCTAGGTTGAGGTTTGTAATTAAATGCGACCCAGTAGCTGCCGTCTTTGGCAATGCCTTCGTCGTCAAAAGCATCTGCGCCTTGCTGTAAATTTACAAGTTTTGGGATAGGGCCTTCCCAATCCGAACTTGCTTCTAATTGCTCAATTAAAGGCGTGTAGTTATCCGTATTAATGTAATCAATAACCTCTTGATCTGAGATCTGACCAACCTTTTCAGTCTTATCTTCAAACAAGTTCTTCCAATGATTGGTCACCCCAACATCAGAGAAAGCATATTCTGCCTGTAATACGCCATCGGCCATATAGTTTGTGCTGGAGCCAAAAGGATGTGTCTGGTGACAAGCCATACATGGATTGTGCTTTGCTTCATGTTTGGTATAACACTGAGGAGGGACAATCGCTTCTTTGTTATAGGTAATGCCATCTTCCGTCGCACGAAGCTGACCTGATGTTCCCTCATTAATCTCTGTCGGGAAATTAAGACTCGCTAATAGCTCTGTTTCAGCATCAGGGTCATTTTGTGTGTTGTTCTTGCTCGTATTCGAATCACTGCTACAAGCACTCATCAGAACAAGTAAGGCC
>NZ_LWEY01001718.1:0-1961 GCF_001634935.1 Oleiphilus sp. HI0043
TAGGCAGTGATATAGAGCAAAGATGCTATCAATATCGTGAGTTATTTAAAGAAAGCTTGAGTGGCTCAGATGTGCACGGGATTCGGTTAGCAGAACACTATTGCCAACCGCTGGGTTCCGATAGGTTCAAGATCCAAGTTGCCGAGAAGACAGGGCAAAAGATTGGCCAGATGCGTAGAGGGAGACCAAAAAATGGCTAATAAATAATCCCTCCGTCCCCTTAAACATTACAATTATGTCGTTAATCCAAACCGCCAAGATGAATGGATTGGAAGCATACGCCTATCAGAAAGATGTGCTTAACCGATTACCGTCGCATAAGAATAATCGGCTGGATGAGTTATTGCCACATAACGGGAAGGCTGATCAATAGGTAATGCCCAGACGCTTACAAGGATCTTGTATAACTTAAAGATTAGGTGGCTCGTTTTCTATGATGTAATCAGATAATCTATATAGGGCTGTAATTTAGTATACCGTCACGTTGCGGTGATGGAGTTGGTAGGCTTAAGTTGTTGTTACAATGAACGAAGTGATAAGAAAGAGGAGGCTGAGTCGCTCGATGACAATAGGACCTTATAAAATGGTGAGAAATGTTTAATAAGTATGATATTGCGGCAGTGATACCTGTCAGACTTGGTAGTTCAAGAGTTTCGCAAAAGGCCCTTCTTGAGGTTGGTGAAGACAAAATTAGTCTGTTAGCGTGGAAAATAAGACAGCTTAAGAAAGTGCTGTCAAAAGATAGCATATACGTTAGTACTGAGGCTGATGTACTGATGGATATTGCTCGAGAAGAGGGTGTAAAAGTTCATCGTCGCGATCAGTTCCTTGCTGACGGACATAAAGCTACTTTTAGTGAGGTCATTGTTGGTGTCGTTAAAGATATACCGCACGAGCACATTGCTTGGGTGACATGTGTTGTTCCTTTGATGAGTCCTCAAGAGTATTTGCAGGGGTTTCGTGAGTACTATGATCATGTTATTCCAGAAACTTCAAGTTTCGATAGCTTGGTTTCTGTAAACTTGCTCAAGGAATATTTTTGGGATGATGAAAAACCAATCAATTATTCTGCAACAAAGAAACATACCATTAGCCAGGAGCTGCCTAATATTTATAGGGTAACGAATGGGCTGTATATGGCTCCTAAGTCATTGATGCTTGATAAAGAGTATCTTCTTGGTAAGAACCCTTTTAAGTCCTGTGTTTCCAAGATTGCGGGCATCGATATAGATGAATACGAAGACTATGAAATTGCTCGTGATTTAATGGGGATTTATCAGAGCAATGAGTCTAAAACTCAAAATGAGAGTGTTATATTTCTGGACTTTGATGGTGTAATCGTAGATTCGGCTAAAGAAGCATATGCTATGGCTATGCTTGCGACTAAAAAATCTCAGAAACTTTCTGACGTAGACTTGAATAGTGAGCATTGCAGGAGGTTTCTCGAACAGCGTTGTCATATTGGTCCCGCGTGGAATTACTATTATCTATTAAAGTGTTTGGACGAAGAGAAGGACGTCCAATTTCTAGATATGTTGCCAAATGAAGCAGGAGACGAAGCTAGGGTTTTCCAGGATAGATTTTTTGCTACGCGACAAGTTGTTAGAAATCATTTCTGGGATGAATGGCTTGATTTAAATCACTTTTATGAAGGTGCTAATGGCTTCATAGACTTAATAAATAACAATTCGAATGTTGTTGTTGTAACGACGAAGGATGCAGAAACTGTCAGTGCGCTTCTTGAAAAGTACGGTGTGTTGCGTGATGTCGAAATTTTTGATTCGAGGTCATATGACCAATTTGGCTGCAAGTCTTTGTTCATGGATGACTATATAAAACGAATGAATATCAAGAGGGCTCTTTTTATTGATGACTCATATTCTCATCTCGAAAAGTGTAATTGGGTTGAAAAGCTATCTACCATCCAAGCTAAGTGGGGTTATGTTTTTCCTGAGGTTTAT
>NZ_LWEY01001719.1:0-797 GCF_001634935.1 Oleiphilus sp. HI0043
TTGGGTTTCCCTAGTGAAAGCGCTGCCCCTATAAAAGTATTCCCAATCGCGGTCAATTTCTCTTCATGATCCTCAACACCTAACTGATCACACAAATCAGCCACACCATTAGCAAACTCTTGCAGTTTATCTTCTGTCAGACCTGTCATAGATATTCCTTTAGTACGATTCTGAATCAATGGCAACAGCGATACAGAATATGGAGGAAGTGAAGGAAAGTAATGACGGTATTCTTGCCATGATGAATGTCATTACGGATATCGCTGAGCAGACCAATCTTCTTGCACTTAATGCTGCAATTGAAGCGGCCCGTGCAGGGGATCAAGGTAGAGGATTTGCTGTCGTGGCTGATGAGGTTAGGACACTGTCCAAAAAAAGCAACGAATCAGCTCAGAAGATTAGAACTTTGTTAGACAAAGCGAGTTCTGATGTCAAAGCGGGTGCTGAAGCAGTCAATATGTCGGGCTCCGCGCTAGATAAAGTCGTCATTTCGGTAAAACAGGCGGCGGGGAATATTTCTACCGTCTCAGATTCAATGAGCAAGCAACGTACGCAGATTGAAGAGATTGTTCTGGAGAGTAAGAATGTTGAAGATATTAGTCGAACAAACGCCGACGCGGGGCAAACTTTGATGGATGCAAGTCAGGGGCTTTCAGAATTAGCGCACGAGTTATCAATCATGGCAAAAGATATGAACACCCTAGTAAGAAGCGCGTAGTGATCGCAGCTAATATTGAACACAGTTGAGCACGGTGACTAGTACAATCGGTATCCAACCAAGCTTGTCATCCGCTGAA
>NZ_LWEY01001720.1:0-865 GCF_001634935.1 Oleiphilus sp. HI0043
TCAAAGGCGGAATGATCGCTGCAGCACCCATGGGGGACCCTAACGCATCGATTCCAACACCTCAGCCAGTACACTATCGACCAATGTTTGGTGCGCAAGGTTTAGCAGCGGCGAAAACCTCAGTGACCTTTGTCTCAGAAGCGTCTTTGAAGAACGATATTGGCGAGGCGCTTGGTCTTAGCCGAAACCTGAGTGCTTGTAAGAATACGCGCTCTATTCGTAAGTCAGACATGGTGTTGAATGATTGGCAGCCAGAGATCACCGTAGATCCGCAGACTTATGAAGTTAGAGCGGATGGTGAGTTGCTAACTTGTGAACCGGCAGACGAGTTGCCATTGGCGCAATTGTACACATTGTTTTAAACGCTATTTAGGCACCGACCAGTCGGGTTAAAACCCGACCTACAGGCTATGTACTAGCATGGTAGGTCGGACTTCAGTCCGACAAGGTCGAAGCCGATGAGTTCGAGGGTAAATAAGGCCTTCAAAAAAGGAAGATTATGTTAGAAGTATACGAAAGACTCGGCACGCATTGTCATGAAGAGGTTTCAGAAGTCGTCAAGCTAGACTCGGACCAGCGTGATAGAGGAAGGCTTAAATTAACGAGTGAAAACGGTGTTGATGTACGTGTCTTTCTAGAGCGTGGCAAGCCTCTATTGGTGGGAGAGTATCTCAAGTCTGAGTGCGGAAAAATTATTCAGGTTCAAGGTGCTGTTGAGTCTGTCGCGCATGCCAGCTGTGAAGACTGGCGTACTTTCTCGCGTGCCTGTTATCATTTGGGTAACCGCCATACAAAAATTGAAGTGGGTGAGCGTTGGTTGAGAATTAAGCCTGACCACGTCTTGGAAGAAATGCTGCACTTACTG
>NZ_LWEY01001721.1:0-637 GCF_001634935.1 Oleiphilus sp. HI0043
TTATATTATTAAAGGCGTTTCTGCCGCGGGTGTTCGCTACTTGTATGAAAGTCTCACAAAGCATGCGAGTGATGAAGCTTTCAGCGAATATGGACTAATTGCCGAAACAATCGAGACGCCTGATGACCGTTCATCAGTTACATTCAAGCTAAACCCTAATGCCAAGTTTTCTGATGGCAGCCCCATAACAGCAGACGACGTAAAGTTCAGTTTCGAAACACTAACGAAGCATGAAAAAGCACAACCATTCTATGCAGCTTACTATGCCGATGTAAAAAACGTTGAGGTTCGCTCAGATTCAGTCATTCATTTTGAGTTTGCTACCAATCAAAATAAAGAACTCCCGCTCATCATTGGTCAACTCCCGATTTTTTCCAAAAACTATTGGAGTAAACACGATTTCGGTAAATCGTCGCTAAATATTCCTGTCGGCAACGGCCCTTACATGATCGACAGCTTTGACCCTGGTCGCTCGGTCACACTGAAGAAAAACCCAAACTACTGGGCAAAAGATCTTGCGGTTAACAAGGGTATGTATAATTTCGATAAAATCGTATACGAATATTACAAAGATAACACTGTTGCATTGGAGGCTTTCAAAGCTGGCGAGTTTGATTTCCGCATTGAGAACACTGCA